>JAOZRY010000117.1 GCA_029939965.1 Bacteroidales bacterium
CTTCAATAAAACCTGTTGACGCATTAAGAGATGAATAGCGAAGGCAGAGGGTAGAAGGGAGAAGGGAGAAGGGAGAAGGGAGATGGAAGAGGGGAGAAGTTGGCTGAAATATTTTAATAACAAAAACTAATTATCGAATAACGAATAACGAATAACGAATAACGAATAACGAATATCTAATATCTAATATCTAATATCTAATATCTAATATCTAATATCTAATATCTAATAACCATTAACTAACAACTCAAACCCATGAGATTCTTTGATCCCGATAGTTGGAAAGAAATTTTTAGTACGTTGAAAAAAAATAAACTGCGTACTTTCTTTACTGCATTTGGTGTGTTTTGGGGTATTTTTATGCTTATCATAATGCTTGGATCCGGAACCGGCCTGCAGAATGGTGTTAGTACAGGAATGGGTGATATGGCAACCAACAGCATGTTTATGTGGACCCAACGAACCTCTATGCCATACAAAGGATTGCCGCGCGGCAGGTTCTACAATTTCAAAAATGACGACACGCAAGCACTGCTTGATAATATTCCTGAAATTGAATACATCGCTCCCCGAATACGCGGTTTTAACCGCAATGGAGACAACAATGTAATAAGAGGAGAACGTACCGGAAATTTTAGGATTCAGGGCGACTATCCTGCCTATAATCTCATCGACCCGATGGAGATAGTTCGTGGAAGATTTATCAATAAACTTGATATTGATGGATATCGAAAAAATATAGTAATTGCCCAGCGGATTTACGAAGAGATGTTCGATCCTGACGAAGACCCCATTGGTAAATACCTGAGGATAAGTGGTGTGTGGTTTAAAGTAGTTGGATTGTGCAAATCCAAAAAAAATGACCGGCAGGCCGAAAATGAAAATCAGCAAATTTTTATGCCCTTTACCACTTTACAACGTACATACAACATGGGCGATCGTGTGGGGTGGTATTCGATGACAGCAAAAGAAAATGTTCCTGTTTCGGTAGTTGAAGCCAAAGCCAAAGAGCTTATGAAAAAGCGGCATCGTATTGCTCCGTCAGATGATCGGGCCATAGGAAGTGCCAATGTGGAAGAAGAGTTCAGCAAAATGACCAATCTTTTCAGGGGTATCAATGTTCTCATCTGGATTGTTGGACTGGGTACTTTATTAGCCGGAGTAGTAGGTGTGAGCAATATTATGATGATAATTGTGAAAGAACGTACCCAGGAAATTGGCATACAACGTGCCATTGGCGCAACTCCAATAACAGTGATGACACAAATTGTTACCGAATCCATTTTTCTAACTGCCCTGGCAGGGTACATTGGTCTTGTGTTTGGTGTTGGAATAATTGAAGCTGTTAACTATTTTCTTACTCAATCGGGAGCTGCCACGGGAATGTTCAGCAATCCAACGGTTGATTTTGGTGTTGCCATTAAAGCATTGCTCATTCTAATAATTAGTGGTGCATTGGCAGGTTTTATTCCAGCCCGTCGTGCCGTAAGCATAAAACCCATCGACGCTCTACGTGATGAATAAAATATCAGAAAGAAAAAGTACACACGAAACCTCATAGAAAGTAAGATTAACCAACAACTAATAACTATTAACAATCGGATCATTAACTAATAACCTACAAACTAAAATGAAAACCTTTTTCAAAATTTTAATTGGAATTATTCTCATAGGTGCATTTGGATACACCTTATTTTATCTTTTTCAAAAATCGCAAACAAAACCTGTAGTATATACTACTGCATCTCCATTTACAGAAACAATTATCAAAAAAACAGTTGCCACCGGATCAATAGTTCCACGCAAAGAAATTGCTATCAAACCAATGGTTTCGGGGATTATTGATGCTTTGTATGTTGAGCCGGGCGATTTTGTAAAAAAAGGTGATCTGATTGCAAAGGTTCGAATCATCCCGAATATGTTGAATCTGAATAATGCGGAATCCCGGTTGGAGCAGGCTAAAATTTCGCTTAACAATGCTGTGGCTGATTTTAACCGACAAAAAGAACTGTATGAAAAAGATGTAATTGCTGAGGCTGAGTTTGAAGATGCAGATATAGCTTTCAGGCAGGCAAAGCAGGAAGTAAAGGCAGCCGAAAACAATCTGCAATTAATCAAAGAAGGGCAAACCAAAACAACAGGCGAAACTACAAATACATTAATTCGTTCCACGATTGATGGTATGGTGCTGGATGTGCCGGTACAAGAAGGTAATTCGGTAATCGAGGCCAATACTTTTAACGAAGGAACTACAATTTCTAATGTTGCCGATATGGGCGAAATGATTTTTGAAGGTAAGGTTGATGAAACTGAAGTTGGGAAAATTAGCGAAGGTATGGAGCTGATTCTTACCATTGGTGCCATCGAAGATGTGAGTTTTATTGCAATTCTCGAACACATCTCTCCCAAAGGGATAGAAGAAAATGGTGCTATCCAGTTTGAGATTAAAGCTGCTGTTGAACTTAAAAGCGATCAGTTTGTAAGAGCCGGATACAGCGCTAATGCAGATATTGTTCTTGAGCGTGTAGATTCTGTTATGACCATCCAGGAAAGTTTGATACATTTCGAAGACGATTCGGTGTACGTGGAAATCGAAACAGAACCCCAGATGTTTGAAAAGCGATACATTAAAACCGGCCTATCCGATGGTATTAATATTCAAATTGTTGAAGGACTTACCAAAGAAGATAAGATTAAAAGTGGAACCATACAGGAGTAGCATTGGGATACGTTCGGGATTTTTTATTCTGTTTTAAAATAAGGTAATAAAGGTGCGTTTTCAAATCGAAGCATGAATAAAATAATCTTAGGGCTTAGGTAACACGAAATTAGCAAACCGCACATCCAATTATTCTATCAGATCAAATTCTTCAATCATTTCAAGTGTATCCGGGTTTAGCACTTCTATTTTTATTTTATCTCCATTTACATGAAAAAATACTAAGGCATATTGTGTCGAAAACTTTTCTACATTTTCCGACCAGGGGAGTGTTTCCTGTGCATAATAAGGTGCTCCGGCTGCACCATTTGTTAATTGCCAGAAGGTTCTCGAAATATTGAGTTTTGGATAGGAGTAATCAGGAGGGTAGATAATTGTTTGATCGGTAAGTTTAAACCGGCTGTAATTGTGCTCATCTCCACAGAGAAGCGCAACAGTTTTTTTGCTCTTATTTATCAGGATATTTAAAAATTCATCTCTGCGCTCAATAATACCTTTCTCCACCGGTACACCTGCCACCCAGGGTCTTACTTCGTTATTGCCATTGTACCACATATCATTTTTCGCATGTCCGCCATTTGGAAATGCTGGTGTATGAATGGTTACAAAAATATGGTCGATGTCGCTATCATTTTCGAGCATCGTTATAGTTTCGTCTATCCATGCCAATTGGTTATCCATAATATAGCCGTGTGCATTTCCGGAAGTTTGTGGAATCATGGTGTGGTAGGGTGCGTACCAATAATTTGAGTTTAAAACAACCATTGCAATGTTTCCGTACGTATAATAAAATACGGTTTCGTTATACGAAGGGAAATCTGTGCTTTCCGGATCAGGATCGTATTTTGCTCCATCCTCACTTTTAAGGGTACTTGTGGGGTTTTCTACTATCTCAGCAAAAACTGATTCGGAGGATTCGGTTGCCCACGGAAATTTATCGATCGAAGCAATAATTTTATTGTTGTCGATAAAACTAATGTTTAGAGCTTCGTGATTTCCAACGCCCAAAATAAATGGGATACGGTGTGCAAATGGCTCAATAGCTCTTTTGTAGTTGTGATATTGCAGTAGCATATATTGCCTGTTGGTAGAATACCCGTTGATGAGGTCGCCGGTAAACTGAATAAAATCCGCACCATTGGCAAGAGTTAGTGCAGCTATTTTTTTAATAATATAGACATTTGTTCCATACAGGTTTCTTTCGCCACCACCTTTACCGGCACGGCTATCGCTGGCAAAAGCAAATGTGAATGGCTTGCGCGAGCCTTTTTCGGGTGCAGTTTTAAACCATAAATCTCTTTTGTAACTGTCGGCATTTACTGTATAACTGTATTTTGTATCAGCTTGAAGGCCATTGATAAGGATTTTGTGGTGAATAGATTTTTTTTCGTTTTTAAAAGACTCGCCATTTACTTCAATATTTGAACGTGTTGCGAAATTTGTTGTAAAGGAGATTAAAGCCGAATGGGGTTTTATCTGATTTAAGTAGGGACCCCCGATAATTGTTACTGCTGTTTTGAATGGGAATTTTCCCTCCAACCTCACTTTGCCATCATAAATCAAAGAGCCATCATCAAAAACTATACGATACCCCAATAAGGTTTCGCCAGATTCTTCCCAGTTGGTGAAGTCGAATTTTCCTTTGAGTGCTGCCATCGGAATTGTGGCTTTGCCTCCATTTATAACAGCCGGTTTTTTAAAATAAACAGGCTGCGGAAAATTTACATTATCCTCTTTTATTAGTCCATAATAAATGATGCCTGTAAATCCTGATGCGTTAAAATCAAATTCAATACCGGCATCTGTTCCACGGGGATTGATCTGGAATTCGTCATAACGAAATTCAGGAATGTCATGTGCATAATGTTTCTTTCCGGTGGTGGGATTCTGAAAATAGACATTGCCGGTGTCATCCACAAATATGTTTGAATAGGATTTGGGAACATCCTCTGCGGGTTTAATTTTTGATAATTGATTTTGTGGGATGGTAATAAACTTTTTCCTGAGTAAAAATCCCGTAAACAAGAAGAAAAATGTTAGTGCTGCGAGGATTACTGTGCTTCTTTTCATATTAAATAGTTGGTGTAGTACACTTTTTATTTTGCTACCCAAATTGTTTTAATGTTCATAAATTCTTTGATGCCATAATGTGAGAGTTCCCTTCCATATCCTGATCTTTTAATTCCACCAAAGGGAAGTCGGGGATCTGATTTTGTCATTCCATTTACGAATACTGCACCCGACTCAATCTGTCGCGCCAGCCGTATTCCCTTCTCCAAATTTGCTGTCCACAGGCTTCCACCCAATCCGTAAATACTGTTGTTGGCAAGATTTACTGCATCCGTTGGGCTTTCTGCTTTTATAATGGCCATAGCCGGGCCAAAAGTTTCCTGATAGAATAGTGGCATATTTTCGGTAATATCAGCAACTACTGTGGGCTGGTAATAAAATCCCTTACCTGCCAGGCGTTGTCCGCCACATTTAAGTGTGGCTCCCATTGCTACAGATTTATGTATCTGTTCATTTAATTCTTCAAGTAAGTCGAGTCGGGCAAGAGGGCCGAAATTGGTTTTAGGATCATAAGGATCTCCGGTTTTTAAATCCTCCATCAGTTTAACAGCCTTTTCAACAAACTCATCATAAACCTCTTTTACAACAATAAATCTTTTTGCTGCGATGCAACTCTGTCCGTTGTTGATCATTCTGGCAGTTACGGCAGTTTGCACACATCTGTCCATATCTGCATCTTCCAAAACAATATACGGGTCTGAACCCCCAAGTTCCATTACGGTTTTTTTGAGATTTTTGCCGCAGGCTTCGGCAACTTTACTTCCTGCATATTCGCTTCCTGTAAGTGTGGCTGCACTTACTTTATTATTTTCGATAATGCTATTTACAGTCTTTGCAGGAATCAAAAGGGTTTTGAAAAGGTTTTCAGGGAAACCGGCTTCTCTAAAAATATTTTCGATTGCAAGAGCACAACCCGGTACATTAGAAGCATGTTTTAAAACACCTGCATTGCCTGCCATAAGTGTCGGAGCAGCAAACCTGAAAACCTGCCAGAACGGGAAGTTCCAGGGCATTACCGCCAAAACCGGCCCGATGGGTTCGAAAGCAACAAAGCTTTTATATGCATCGCTTTCGATGGTTTCATCGCTGAGGAATTTTTCGGCATTTTCAGCATAGTATTTGCAAACCCATGCCGATTTTTCAACCTCTGCAATTGCTTCTCCCAAAATTTTCCCCATTTCTTTAGTAATCAAACGGGCAAATTTATTCTTTTGTGTTAGCAGAATGTCCGCTGCTTTATTCATCAGATTCGACCTTTCGAGGAATAAGCTTTGCTTCCATACCTTCCAGGTGTCGAAAACCTTATCAATTATCTGATCACATTGTTCGGGAGTATGTTCCGTGTATTCAGCAATTATTTTACCTGTGGCAGGATTTATACTTTTCATTATCAAATTCATTTTTATTTTTGCAAATGTACAAATATTCGAAATTCTAAAAATTAGTAAAAATAACTATGAGTGATTTAAGCAACATAAAAGCTGTGATTTGGGATTGGAACGGAACACTACTCAACGATTTGGAGATATGTATTTTTTCGATGAATAAGTTGCTGAAAAAACGGCACTATCCTTTGTTGACCACCGAAAGGTACAAGCAAATTTTTACTTTTCCGGTTAAGGATTATTACATCAAAGCAGGTGTAGATTTTGAGAAGCATGATTGGGTTGAAATTGCAATGGAATTTATTAACAATTACCGGTCGAATGTAGTAAAATCTGCAATCCATCCTGAGGCTGAAAAAGTACTTGAATACTTGGCGCACAAGAAATACCGCCAGTTTGTATTGTCGGCGATGCAACACGATTTTTTATTAGAAACTATAAACGAAAGATTAAATATAGAGATTTTTGAAAAAATTGTGGGATTGAACGATCACTACGCCCAAACAAAGGTGGATAACGCAAAACTACTGGTGGATGAAATTGGTTTACCAAAGAACGAAATCGTTATGATTGGTGATACAATTCACGATTTTGAAGTGGCAGAAGCTACGGGAATATCTTGTGTTTTGTTTTCAGAGGGGCATCAATCCAGGGGAAGGTTGCAAGATACAGGGGCTTTGGTTATTGATCAATTATCAGAATTGACAGAGTTGTTTTGAGTTGAATTATTGAGCTTACGCGATATTTTTGAGATTAATGAATATCTGTATTTATTGGTTGTCGATTCCGTTGGGGTTGGTTTCGATAAAAGTTTCCTGCCCGATAATTCTTCCATTTTTATAATATTTAATGCTTATTGGTTTGCCCTTATCATTAAAATATTCCCATTTTCCGATCATTAAACCTTTCTGATATTTTCCGGTTGATTGAATTTTGCCATTACCATGATAAAATAAAATAGTATCGTTTAGTGTGTCATTTGCGTAAATAGCATCGGTTTTCAACTGGCCGCTTTTATAAAATTGTAACCACTTTCCGTTTTTTAACCCATCGTTGTAGTAGCATATTTCGCAAGTATCGCCACTTTGGTAAAAGGTAATATACTCACCGCTGAGAATATTGTTTTTATAATTCTCCTTGGTTAGTATCTGCCCGTAGGTGTCGTAGAATTTCCACACACTATCTTTTTGTCTGTTCACATATTGCCCCTCCGACATTTTTTGGCCGTTTTTGTGGTACGTGGTTGTAAACGAATTTTTGCCATAGTTGGAGAATTGTGAAGTTGCTTTAAGTTTTCGATTATCGTAATAATATTTAAACTCTCCAATGGGAACACCATCTTTAAATATCCCTTCATAAACCTTTTGTCCATAATTATCTTTCATTATCCAGTGTCCCTGCTTCAAACTATCGGCATCTGTTTTATTTGTTGTGGTAGTGGATTGCGCCGTTGAGGATTGGAAAGAGAAAATCCCGGCACAAAGTATCAGTAAAATTTTTGCGATATTCATCATCTGTTTATTTTTTAGGTTCTGCTGCGAATTTAATGCTAAAATGATTCAATGCTAAAATGATTCAATGGTACAATGCTTAAATGCTAAAATGATTCAATGCTAAAATGATTCAATGTTAAAATGCTAAAATGATTCAATGCTAAAATGATTCAATGTTAAAATGGTTCAATGGTACAATGCTTAAATGCTAAAATGATTCAATGGTACAATGCTTAAATGCTAAAATGATTCAATGCTA
>JAOZRY010000731.1 GCA_029939965.1 Bacteroidales bacterium
TTTTATAAATCAATTCAAATCATTTCAAACAAATTAGCAATCTCAATCTTAAATTTTCTTTTCGGAAAAATTCAAAAACTGTAGCAGAGTTATATTAGTTTAAAACTAATCAATTCTATCTTTGCTGCCAAAACATAAAATTCAAAAACTAACATCATCAAAATTCACCAATGAAAGAGAAATTAGCTGCCTTTGAACGTTTGCTCAAAATAATGGACGAATTGCGTGCCGGTTGCCCGTGGGACAAAAAACAAACTCTGGAGAGCCTGCGATACCTTACCATCGAAGAAACCTACGAACTGTCGGATGCTATTCTGGAAAAAGATATGGATGGAATTAAAAAAGAACTTGGCGATTTGATGTTACATCTGGTGTTTTATGCTAAGATTGGTTCGGAAACAAACGATTTTGATATTGCTGATGTTTTGCACGGAATAAGCGAAAAACTAATACAACGTCATCCACATATTTACGGTGATGTAAAAGTGGCAAATGCAGATGAAGTAAAAAACAACTGGGAAAAAATTAAGCTGAAAGAAAAAGGCAGGAAATCGGTTTTGGGTGGAGTCCCCAATTCGTTACCGGCCATGGTAAAAGCATACAGGATGCAGGAAAAAGTACGGGGCGTGGGCTTCGATTGGGAAAATGCCGGGCAGGTGTGGGAAAAAGTAAATGAGGAGTTGGAAGAACTTACCGTAGAGGTGAACAAAGGCGATGCAAAAAAAATGGAGGATGAGTTTGGTGATTTGCTGTTCTCGCTAATTAATTATGCCAGGTTTATTGGGGTAAACCCTGAAGATGCGCTGGAACGTACCAATAAAAAATTTATCAAACGTTTTCGATTTATCGAAGAACAAAGCAAAAAAAACGGTAAAAAACTTGAAGATTTGTCCCTAAAACAAATGGATGCTTTTTGGGATGAGGCCAAGCAGCAAGAGTAATTTTATCAGATATTAAATATTACAATTAATAAAATAGATGCTTTTGGGCAAATGCACGAGTTGCTTGTTTACATTTATTTTTAGCCATAAAAAAAATACATTGAACAGGTTTTCAGACTTTATTATTTCTAATAGGATTTTACATTTCAATTACAACATTGAAGATGACCATAATTCCCCAAAAAAGATTTCAGTTTTTTGGGAAAGGATATTCATTTTATTGGTTTTACTTTTATTTAATTCACAACTTCTGCACTCTCAACAAACCGAAAACCAATACATTTCATTAAACAAGGATTATGTAGTTTCCTATTTTGCTGATGCCGGCGATATAGCCATTGCACCCCTACGATGGAAAAAAAACCAATGGATTGGTTTTGCGGCTTTTACCGGAGTTACTCTGCTGGCATATTCTCAAGATGAAGTAATAAGAGATTATTTTCGGCGCAACCAAACCGAAACCAAGGATAAAATCACAAAAAATTTTCTTGATCCTCTCGGCACTGTATATCTCGCCGGTGTTGTAGGTGGAATGTACATTTACGGGCTGGTTGCAAAAAATGATGAAACTGAAACAGCAGCACTTTTAACGGGTAAGGCCGTAATACTTACAGGTGGCTACACCTTACTGGTTAAGAGTTTATTCCAGCGCGAACGGCCCAATGCATCTAACCCTCCGGATCCACGATCCTGGGGCGGGCCTTTTGATGGATTTCATCATAATTCGTTTGTGTCGGGGCATACATCAGTAACATTTGCTGCTGCCACCGTTTTGGGTGCCTATTACAAAGACCGGAAATGGGTGGGGATTATGGCATTTTCGTTGGCGAGCCTGGTAGCCGTTTCGAGAGTTTACGACGACAAACACTGGGTCAGCGATGTGGTGGCAGGTGCTGCATTGGGATATTCCATTGGTCGGCTGGTTTACAACAAACACGAAAAAAAGAGCCTGAGCATAAAACCCTACGGAAGTATTTACGGAAAAGGAGTTACATTAAACTGGTCGTTGTAAAAAAAGAGATTGGTCTATAAAATTTCTAATTATCCTAACCCGGACGAGCCAGAAAAGCGATTGGTTGAAATATAAATTATTTACTGATTTTGAAGGCGGTTTTTTTTCAAAATTAAGAGCCAAACCAAAAACCGATTTCTAATATCCAAATAAAAACCAAAAATGAATTTCTAACATCTATCT
>JAOZRY010000732.1 GCA_029939965.1 Bacteroidales bacterium
TGAATGTTTGCATCATTTATGTTTTTGTCATTTTGTTTTTGAAGTGTATAGAAATCCCTGAAAATATTAATAAGCTGATCAAGGATTTCCATTAATTGATCTGCTGAAGGGTGTTGAACAGAGAATATGGTTTTTACAATTGGAAAGATATTTTCAGGTTTTTGGTCATCAGCAAACAGAGCAAGTACTTGGTTGGGATTGTAAAAAACGCTATTCGATGTATTAATTTTGTTAATATATCTATTCCAGTCGGCAACACCGGCCAACATGGGGTGTTGCAATACTCGGATAATGTCGGGGTAATAAAAACCTTTTGCTGTATTATTTTCAAGACTCCTGAATCGTGAGGCATTTTCGAAAAGTTTGAAAACCTGCATCATAAAATTGAATGATGGGGTTAGGCGCAAAGGGTAGCCCATAGTAATGTTGAAAGTATTAAGGTTTTCGGGCATGGAATTGAGAACCGGTACAAGCAAACTTTCGTCAGCTAGCACCACGGCTGTATTTAGCGTCTTTTCGTTTTTGTTTGAATCATTATTTACCTTTTTTTGCTCAACCCATTGTTGGGTTATTTTGCCAGCCAAAACGGCCTGCCCTGCTTTTCGTGGTACACCATGTATGTGAATAGTTTTTTCGGTTTCCTTAAAAAAGTTACCAATGAATCCAAACTTTTCGCGCCCTTCATTTTTTAATTGCTTGCGCAAAAAATATCCTGCTTCCTGCTTTTTATCCATAAGGTAATAACTATCCACATCTCTTATTACAGTGGCTATTTTGTTCTCTGTTAAATAGCCGATAACCGTTTCTTCGGCAGGAGTAAGGGCATTAAACCCGATAAAATAAATTTTCTCCCACGCAAGGCCTTCGCTGATCTGCTTAATGTTTTCGGCTGTTAACCGGTAAATCATTCCCTGGTAGGCTTCGTTTTTCTTTTGAAGATTAGCACGTAAGTTGGAATAATAACCAAACATCGATTTAAAAAACTTCAGGTATTCCTGTTCGCCTTTTGTTAGTGTTGTGCCATCCGGGTTCCATTTTTCGATGGCTTTTACCTCGGTAAGGTAATTATAAAGTTTTCGTGCATTTAGAAGGTGCATGTCAATTTCGTTGAAATCAGAAAGCATGGTTTGCGCCCATTTAATAAACTGATCAAACTCCTGAACTTTATCCTTCTCAATATTTTTATGAATTTCATAAAGCTCAAATATCAGGTTAATAACTTCTGTTTTTCTGTATCCCGAAATCCGAACAAAAAAGTCTTCTATCGAAAAGATTACAGGCGACCACACTATTTTTTTAGCATAGGCAGAAATGTATTTTTTCAGGTACAACCCTCCGCGTCGGTTAGGCAGTACCAAACAGATGTTAGAAAGCTCGGTGTTATGTTTTTTTAGTAGTGTTTGGGCTACCTCCTCAAGAAATGTTTGCATAAACAGGGTGGTGTTAGTTAGTTTGTAAAAATAGATTTTTTACGCAAAGCAATGCCATGTAGTTTTAAAAATTAAAAGGGTTTATCTTTGTCGTTATGGAAATCATCAAAAAATACTTTCCTGATTTAACAACAGAACAGGAAAAACAATTGGGCATGCTTGGTAGTGTTTACACCGAATGGAACGAAAAAGTAAATGTTATTTCACGTAAAGACATCGGAAATCTTTACGAAAGGCATGTTCTGCATTCGTTGGCAATAGCAAAATTTATTGCTTTTAAAAAAGGAACAAAAGTATTGGATGCCGGTACCGGAGGAGGATTTCCCGGAATTCCACTGGCCATATTTTTCCCTGATGTTAATTTTTATTTAATCGATTCGACCGGGAAAAAGATAAAAGTTGTAAATGAAGTGAAGGATGCTTTAGGACTTAAAAATGTGATTGGCAAGCATGTAAGGCTGGAGCAGGTAAAAGGCCAATACGATTTTGTTGTAAGCCGGGCGTTAACTCAGCTTCCGCAATTTGTTGCATGGTGTAAAGGTAAAATTAACAGGAAAAATTACCACGAGTTACCCAACGGAATAATCTATTTAAAAGGTGGAGATTTTGAAGATGAGATGAAGACTCTCAGGCATCATTTCAAGGTTTATCCGTTAAACAAATATTTTGATGAGGAATTTTTTGAAACAAAAAAAATTGTTCACTT
>JAOZRY010000733.1 GCA_029939965.1 Bacteroidales bacterium
ATTTCATCCTGATTTATAAGAATATATTGGTCTTTAATTTTTACAATTCCCGAAAGCCCTTTTACGAGTTTAATAAATTCTTCGGTAGAAACACTCTTATCGCCCAGGGCAATATTCCATTTAAAATCGAGCATTTTATCGAGGCTCAAATATGATTTTTCTGTTTTCCCGGAATCTGTATCGGTTAACGAAAGTGAAATTTGTGGACGAACCAGTTCTTTCAGGCAAGCCGGCAACAATATATTTATCCCCAATAATTTTATTGTGGGGATAATTTTGAACAACACCTCCGGCAGGGTTTCCGAATCGTACAACAGTTCTTCTTTGCCTGATGAAGCAATTAACTCTTTAAGTTCCTCGAAATGATTGCTGAGATTAGAAAGTGCCTCCAACACCGGATATTTGTTATTGATATATTTTTTTTGAGTCAAAAACTTATTCAGCGGAATGGGCGGTTTCAGGCTTTCTTTCTTGTTTTCGACAAATAACGAAACCAAAAAATAGTTGTCGTCATCTTCGTCAATTTTTATCAATGGCGCAAAATCCTGTTGAGCCATATAGAATTTGCTCAACCATTTGTAAATTGCCGAAGGTGTTTCTTTTTCGCCAAGTTTGTTGAACCGATATGCTTCATAAGCAAAAAACATCCGGCTTATCTTATCATCAGGACTGTAATCGGGCAACGCCCCCCCGAAAATAGTTTCTACGAAATTATCAATAAACAATGATGAAATAAGGATAACCTGCTCTTGGGGTGGCAGGTATTTTGTTTTGTTGGATTTTTCGATAACCTGAACCAAATCGGGTGGTGTAAGCCCAACGAGCATATCAAAAATTTTCTTCACATTTTCGTTGACCAACGCCGGGATTTGCCTTATAAAATACTCTTTAGAGTCCATTTGTATTATCTGCGGAATATACGCACTTTGCTGCATCAGTTTCAGCGAAAAATGATAAATCGTATATAATGCGTTTAGATGCGGCGACAACCTATTGGCGTATTTGCCCGGTACGGCATCGATATAAGTAATTAATTTATCAAGTCCGTTTTTTTTGCTAAAATGTTTTTCGTCATTATCGGTATATAAAATTGTATCGAAATAGAAAAACTCGCTATTGATGATAATTTCAGCATTTTGAAACCTCTCATATTCCGAAGCGAAATCAATTCCATTATCATCTTTACGGTTATTTATAAATTTGGTAACGCCCCTTGCCGTGGAATTATATGCCCGTTTCAATACCGGTTTAAATTGTTTTGTATAGAAAAGGGTTTCGTCATCGAGCAGGGATAATATATTTTCTCTTAAATCAGGAATTTTCGAAAAGTCGATTTTGTTAATAATGTCAGGCTCATTTTCGGTTTTTGTTTTTGATACTTTTTTCGTAAACAAGTCTTCGGTAAGCGGTATTCCGGTTTGTTTACTGTTTGAAATAAAACCCATTTTTTCAATTTCCTCAAAAACATTTAACCCGTGAAGGTTAAAAACGATAAAAGGGTTTTTATCTATTTCGTTGGCGATGATATATATTACGGCGGCAATATGCTTGCACGGCACAGCCCAATCGGGGCAGGAGCAGCTCATGTCGAAATCTTTCCATGAATTAGGAAATATCTTTATTCCTTTCTTTTTGGCAACATCAAAAAGCTCTACAGGCAGTTCCCTGCTAATCAATTTCGACAGGATGAGCGGATTATTAATAATTTCATCAATTAGTTTCCGGTTTTCAGTTTTAGAAAATTTCGGGATTGTAATTTTTATCCTGTACGGTGCCCGCCTTGTACCCTGCACTTTGGCTTCAATAATATTTCCACCTATTGAAATATCTTTTACCGAATTGTTTCCGGCATAACGCCTGCCCCGTGGCAAGCGGTTAGAGTAATCGATATGCGATAATGAATCTAACCATTTTTCGCCCCACCAGGTTTGTCCAAAATTTGCCATAAGATGTTAAGTCAATTATAAATATATCATTTTTAAAAATCACGAGCGAAAGTAGTATTATTTTTTAGCCGGGCTACATGTAGAAATGATTCAATGGTTTAATGATTCAATGATTCAATGCTTTAATGCTAAAATGATTTAATGCTAAAATGATTCAATGCTAAAATGATTTAATGCTAAAATGATT
>JAOZRY010000004.1:0-4257 GCA_029939965.1 Bacteroidales bacterium
AATAAAAGAGAAATTGGTTGATTTATTGCCTGAGTAGCCAGACATTGGGATCGAAATTATTCCTGACTTTTTTTAATTCTTCAAGCGCATCGCTTTTCCTCAAAACAGCAACTATGCTCACTCTTACATATCCATTTTCGGATGACCCAATTATTTTTGGTTCATACCCGTTTTGCCTGTATGAGCTTATTAAATTTTCGGCATTATCAGGGTTTTGAAATGATCCGGCAATAATGTGATACATTCTTTTTAAAGGTGTAGCAACTACAACGGGGATGCTTTTTGCAATTTCAGATTCGGGTTTTTCATCAACATTTTCCGAAATATCAGGGATTATTTTATTATCAGAAATTGTTTCGGCTTTAGGCTTCTCAGCTATTTTTTCTGTTTCTGTTAGTAAAGTGTTTTTATCATTCACTTTATGTAAACCTGATTCATTATTATAGTCGTGAATTCTAACATCCGTTTGTTCCTGTTGATTATTGTTTTCGGGCAACTTTTCCTGAACAACATTTTGATTAATGAACGGCAGGAATCCGGAAAGATTCATGGAAGGATTGCCTAAGTATAAATAATTGAATCCAACAATAGAAACCAGAACAACCACCGAAATAATTGCTGTAGCCCTTAGCATCCTACCTGAGAGAGTTGCTTTCTTTTCATGGCTTTTTCTGTTGGTAAAGGCTGGCGGACTTTGACGAATTGTTCTGGAATGACCTCGTTTTACAGCAGGAGAAACAATTTGGCTCATACCATAAACATCCGTCAGATAATTGATTTTGGTGTCCTGTTCAAAACAAATGTTTCCTTCAACATCTGTACTTAATGTTCCAATGTGTTGAAGTATAATTTCTTTGCCTTGATTAATCGTGTGCGTGGCATCAGCTGAAAACTCCCTGATTTTTTCCATCGCTTCATCATACGAAATTCCTTCGGTAACAACTATACGATTTGCAAGAAGGCCATCATTTTTATCAAGTTCCTTATTAAAAAGAATGCTTTTGGAAGGTGGTTGAAAACTATGCTGAACGGGGTGGATTTTTGCAGACTGATAATTTGAAACAAATCCTCCAAAACCCGGCACGATTACACACTCATGTTTGAACAATAAATCGCTGATATGCTGTGAGATATTCATTTTTACAAGACTTTCTAATTTACCTGCTAAAGTAGCAAAAGATTGGAGGCTAATAAATAAATGTTGATGTTTTTTTTAAATCATCCGGGGTATCAATGGAAATACTCTCTGATGTTGTTTCTTTTACAAAAATCGAAAAACCATTTTCGAGCCACCTGAGTTGTTCGAGAGATTCGGCTTGTTCCAATTTTCCGGGTAATAATTTCACAATTTTATTCAGAGCTTTATCTCTGTATCCATAAATTCCGATGTGTTTATAAAAAGTAAAATTATGTATCCATTTCTCAACTTCTTTACCACGCAAAAACGGAATGGGCGAACGACTAAAATAAAGTGCCTGATTATTATTTCCTACTACAACTTTTACCACATTTATGTTTGTAATATCAGAAACATCGGTAATTTTTTTCGATAGAGTGGCAATTTCTACATTATCCTCAAGAAACATATTTGCAAGCATATCAATCTGATCCGGGTCAATAAAGGGTTCATCTCCCTGAATATTAATTATTACCTGAAATTCTTCATCCAATTTTTGAATTACTTCCGCACACCTTTCTGTTCCACTCGTGTGAGTGGGGGAGGTCATTATTGCCTCACCACCAAAGCTCTCCACCTCTGCCATAATTCGGGTGTGGTCGGTTGCAACAATTGCACGATCGATGCTTTTGGTTTTTAACACCTGTTCGTAAACCCGGCGGATCATTGTTTTACCACCAATATCCACAAGTGGTTTTCCGGGAAAACGTGAAGATCCGTATCGGGCTGGAATTAAACCGGCTATCTTCATTTTTTCTCTGTTTTTTGTCCGAACTCCATTAAATATGCTTTGATAAAGCTATTGATATCGCCATCCATAACAGCCTGGGTGTTTCCGGTTTCGTGGCCTGTACGCAAATCTTTCACCATTTTATATGGATGAAAAACATACGATCTGATTTGAGAGCCCCATTCAATTTTACGTTTACTGCTTTCGATGGCATTGATAGTTTCCTGTTTTTTGCGCATTTCAATTTCGTAAAGCTGCGATTTGAGCATGCGTAAGGCTTTTTCACGGTTTTGCTGTTGCGATCTGGTTTCCTGACATTCAACAACAATTCCGGATGGTGCGTGCCTGAGTCTTACAGCCGTTTCTACCTTATTTACATTTTGACCTCCGGGGCCACTTGCCCTAAAAGTATCCCAAGAAATGTCAGCCGGATTAATAACTATGTCGATGGAATCATCAATCATGGGGTAGGCATAAACGGAAGCAAAAGAAGTATGCCGTTTGTTTGCTGTATCGAAAGGAGAGAGTCGTACAAGCCGGTGTACTCCGTTTTCGCTTTTTAGATATCCATAGGCAAAGTCGCCCGAAAACTCCAACGAAACGGATTTTATCCCGGCTACTTCACCTTCCTGAAAGTTTACTTCTTTAATTTTATATTTGTTGCGCTCACCCCATCGAATGTACATACGCATAAGCATCTCGGCCCAGTCCTGACTTTCGGTACCACCGGCACCCGGATTAATATGCAAAATAGCATCAAGTTTGTCCTCCTCATCGCTGAGCATATTTTTAAACTCCAAATCTTCAATTAGACTAAGGGTGGTTTTGTAATGCTTTTCAATCTCTTCTTCTGTTCCCTCACCTTCTACAAAAAAATCGTGAATGATTTTTAGGTCTTCATAAGAGTTTGTAACTTTTTTGTAAAACTGAGTCCAGGTTTTTATTCCTTTTATTGATTTTAAAAGGGTTTCAGCTTTTTTGGGATTATTCCAAAAATCGGGTTGCTGCGAAATCGACTCAACCTCACTTATGGTTTTGAGTTTTTTATCGATGTCAAAGAAACCTCCTCAGGGCATCAGCACGTGTGCCGAGCGCTTGAATGTTTTCATTTGTTATCATATCATAAATCTATTTCATTAATCATTTCTATTTCATAGCCTTTCGAATAGAGAAAGCTTTTTAATTTTATGAGACGTTTTTCCGGAATATTCTCTCTCAATTCCTTTTCTTTTTTTTTGGCCAGATATCGAAGGTTGTTTTTATATTCCACCATATCAACTTTCTCCAAAGCGCAATAAATATTATTTTGCGAAACCTCATGCTTTATTAGTTCGGCCCGGATTTTATTTTTACCCCATTTGTTTTGATGAACTTTGCTGTTTACATATAAATTTGCAAAACGTTGCTCCGACAAATAATTTTCTTTTTCAAGTTTCTCAATAATGAGATTGGTTTCATTTCCAACAATCCCCCATTGTGCCAGTTTTTTCTTAATGTTAAAATAACTTCGTTCCTGATAAGCACAATATTTTTGTGCCTTTGCCAAGGCATCAGTAAAATTCATTTTTTTGTTTTGATTATGAAATTGCAATATTCATCAAATCATCCACAAGATGTGGTACTACGATACCAGCTTTATCTTTAATTATTTTTAGGTTTTGCACATACACATTTTTTCCGGCCTTAGGATCAATAAGGTATTTTGGAACTTCATCCGGTACATATTTAATTAATCCGGCAGCAGGATATACAACCATTGAAGTACCAATTACGATAACAATATCTGCTTGTTTGGCAATTTCAATTGCAGAAACAATTTGCGGAACCTGCTCACCAAACCAAACAACGTGTGGCCTGAGCTGACTTCCCTTTTCACATTTATCACCCGTTTTTAGTTCCCACCCTTCTATGTTGTAAATCAGGTTTTCATCAACTGTACTTCTCGATTTTCGCAGCTCACCATGAAGATGGAGAATATTTTTTGATCCGGCTCTTTCGTGCAAATCATCAACATTTTGTGTTATAATCTTTACGTGGTACTTATCTTCTAATTTAACAAGTGCTTTATGTGCAGCATTGGGCTCTACTTCTAAAAGTTGTTTTCTTCGCAAATTATAAAATTCGAGTACCAACTCACGATCTCTATCCCAGGCAATGGGGCTGGCCACTTCCTCAAACCGGTAGTTTTTCCACATACCATTATCATCCCTAAAAGTTTTCAAACCACTTTCAGCACTAATTCCTGCTCCTGTGAGTACAACTATTTTTTTCATAATCTCATTTTTATAAAAACAAGAAGGCATCCCGGCTAATCCGGGATGCCTGCAAATTTATACTTATTTCTAAACAG
>JAOZRY010000004.1:4357-20852 GCA_029939965.1 Bacteroidales bacterium
GAAGGCATCCCGGCTAATCCGGGATGCCTGCAAATTTATACTTATTTCTAAACAGGAGGTTAGCAAACCTATAGCTGTTTAGAATCCGTTAATCTTTAGATTTTGTATTCCTGTTTGATTTCGATTAAACCAATAAAAACCCTAAGTGCTTATTAAGAAATAACCTTAACAAGCACTAAACTCAGGATTACTTTTAGTAAGATTGGCTAATCTCCAAAAATATTCAAATTATCCATAACCTTCACTAATTCGCGCACTTGAATTGCTGATTCCTGAAGCAATTTGTACTCTCTTTCGTTCAGGTTAAGTTCAATAATCTCCTCTATACCATCTTTGCCGAGTTTTACCGGAACACCAATGTAGAGGTCGTTTATGCCATATTCGCCATTCAACATAGCACAAACCGGAAATATCCGTTTTTGGTCATCAACAATACTTTCTACCATTTTGGCTGCTGCAGCACCTGGTGCGTACCAGGCCGAGGTTCCCATAAGGTTTACCAATTCTCCGCCACCTTTTCGAGTACGTTCAACAATCTTATCAATTTCTGCTTTTCCTAACAATTCAGTAATTGGAATACCTTTAACCGAAGTATATCGCCTGAGTGGAACCATTGAATCGCCATGACCGCCAAGCAAGAGTGCCTGAATATCTTTTGGTGATACATCAAGGGTATTAGCAATGAATGCTGTGTATCGACCTGTGTCGAGAATACCTGCCATTCCAAAAACTTTTCTGGATGGTTTATTGGCAGCTTTCCATGCAGCGAGGGTCATTACATCGAGTGGATTTGACACCACAATAATGATGGCTTCCGGTGAATATTTAATAACTTTTTCGGTTACATCAACTATGATCTTTGCATTTGTTTTAATCAGGTCATCGCGACTCATTCCTGGTTTACGGGGTACGCCTGAAGTTATAACTACAATTCCTGAACCTTTTGTTCGTAAATAATCGTTGGTTACACCCACAATCCTTGTGTCAAAATTATTTATCGCAGAAGTTTGCCACATATCAAGTGCTTTCCCCTCGGCAACACCTTCTTTGATATCGACCAATACGACCTCTTTTACTAGGTCTTTGTGTGCAATTACATTGGCACATGTTGCACCTACATTACCTGCTCCAATTACTGTAATTCTTTCCATGTATCTTGATTATTTTAAATTTATATGATGCTAAATACTTGATTAACAAAATAAAAACGCGAAAATAACAATTATCAGGCTATCTGAATTCTTTGCAAATTGCACCCAAAGCTTATTTATGAAAAATTAACAAACTTCTGAACCAAGGATTAATCAAATGTTTTTTGCTGAAAAATACTGAGAAAGATGTTGGGTATAATTTACACCATGGATTTTAAATCCGTGTTTATGGATTTTATTGAAAGCATAACACAAATAATAAGTGTGCCAAATGCTACCAAACCCAACAAAAGATAATCCTGCGAAAACAAGCAAAAGCTAAAAAATCCCTGAAAAAAAACTGCAGCTCCAATTCCGGTAAGAGAATCTGCCTGGGTAGATGATCTGAACTTTCCCAAGCCAATGAAAAAACCTAAAATAATTCCAATAAGTAAATTTGCAAAAGGTACTGTATATAAAACAACTGCAAGATTATCAGAATAGTTCCACTCATAAAAAAAATAAACATTTGCTGTAGTTGCAAAACCCATCGAAATAAGTATGGAGTACAAAATACCATCAAATGGTTTGGTTAAAAAGTCGTTGGGGATATATTTATATCTGAGTATTAGGAATTTAGAGATTTCTGAAAGAAACCCTATCATCACAAAACTATAAAGCAGAATCCTACGGATGCTACCCACATTCTGTATCCAATAATTACTTACCAGATATACTGCAATTATCATTGGAATAACTGCGATAAACCCAAAAAAATAGGAGCTGACAAAAAGACCCCATTGTTTTTTTTCCATACCAAAACTTGCAATTACAACAAGAATGATGAATATGACCGGTGCTATAAATAATGGTGCGTATTGTGACACGATATAGATTTTAATGATTTAAAGAATATTGATGATTTTTTGTAAATTTGGAACAAAAATAAAAAAAAATCGTTTCGGTATTTGTTTCATTTTTTTATTAGTGAATAATTAGATTTAAGAATAACACAAATAAACGGTCAAAAAAGAATTAATCAACTAAGAAAATTTTGTGTTTTGGAAGGAATAGTTATAAAATCGACAGGGAGTTGGTTCACAGTACAACTTGAAGGCAAAAAGATTGATTGCAAAATAAAAGGAAAGTTCCGTTTAAAAGGAATTAAAACAACCAACCCTGTGGCTGTAGGTGATAGGGTAATAGTTGAAACATCCGACTCTCAGAATATAGGTATTATCAAAGAAATTCTTCCACGGCACAATCATATCATTCGAAAATCGACCAAGTTATCCAAGATTTCGCATATCATAGCTGCAAACATCGACCTTGCGTTATTAGTAGTTACCATTAAATATCCACGTATTAAGACCGGGTTTATCGACAGGTTTTTGATAATTGCCGAGGCCTATCATATTACTGCAGCCATTGTTTTTAACAAAATTGATCTTTACCAAAAAAAAGATTTTGAGCGGCTGAAAGAACTTACGGCAATATACGAAAATGCCGGTTACAAAACATTTAGTGTTTCTGCGCTTACCGGCGATAACATTAACAGCCTGATAAGTGAAATAAAGGGGAAGGTGAATTTATTTTCAGGCATATCGGGAGTGGGGAAATCAGCACTTGTAAATACTATAGAACCGGGTTTGAAACTTAAAACCGGAAACATCTCTGATTATAATAAAAAAGGAAAACACACAACCACATTTCCTGAAATGCATTCGTTGCATTTTGGAGGTTATATAATCGACACCCCCGGAATAAAGGAGTTTGGCCTGGTTGAATTTAGAAAAGAGGAAATTGCCGAACGGTTTCCTGAGATGCGAAAATTAATGCACGATTGCAAATTTAATAACTGCACACACATCCACGAACCAGATTGTGCAGTTAAAGATGCCATCGAAAAAGGTGAGTTTCCTGTTTCGCGTTACGAAAGCTATCGGAGGATTTATCAGGATGACTATTTAGAAAAAGAGCTTTGGGAATGGGAATAATCTATTATAACCAAATCAGCAGTAGCCGGGTATGTAAAATTGTAATTAAATCAGATTTTTGCCGTTTTAAATCAATGCCAATTGTAACAAATAAACCTTTAATAAGCCATGACTGCAATAGAACTGATAAATGATTTTATTGTTCCGCTCGAACCTGCCAACACAGTTTTTGAGGCACTAAAGCTGATGGATGAAAATAAAATCGGGCATTTACCAATTACAAAAGACAAAAAATACCTTGGTGTAATTTCTGATAACGACCTGTATTCGGTTGATGATGAAAACAAAACCATCGGCACTTTTTACATATCTCCACAAAGAATCTATGTTAATCAGTTCGATCATTATTATTCAGCACTTAAGGTGTTGGCCGAAAATAAAATAAGTCTCGTTCCGGTAATTGATGACTCAGGCCTTTACCTTGGCAGTATAGTTGGTGTTGATTTAGTACACGCTGCTGCTGATACACTTTCGGTAAAAAATCCCGGAGGTGTTATTATTCTGCACATTCAACAAAATGACTTTTCATTATCTGAAATTTCAAGAATTGTAGAATCGAACGACTGCAAAATATTAAGTGCCGGTATAAATACATTGCCCAATTCCAATATTTTACAAATAACACTCAAGCTAAACAATATCAACATAGAACCGGTATTACAAACCCTCACCCGATTCGAATACAACATTAATGCATACTATGGCGAAAACAAAAAGGATGAAGATATCCTTCGCGACAGGTATGATGCATTAATGATGTATTTAAATGTTTAATTCTCTGTAATTTCAGACTTCGTCAGTTTCTACTTACTCTGCGTTGCAGTCAAATTTTTATTTCCTCATTTACAGAAAGTAAACTGTGGAATAAAAATCAGCCCGCGCCTTGATTAAGCGAAACTGACGAAGTCTGAATTTGGACTAAATATTAATTTCGCCATCAAAGAATTAATTTTTAAATTATTTTTGGCCGTTTGCAATCGGAATACTCATGAAATTATTATTGCTGTTGTTTTTTATTGGGTACAGCATTGGCCTTTTCAGTCAGCAAAAAACTTTTGTTTTTGCCCGGACTGACAACGACAGTGTATTTATTCATTCCGATATAAATAACCAAAACGGGAAAACTATTATTGATTCCATAATTTTGTCGGGCAATAAGGTTACCAAACCAAGAATCATATTCAGAGAACTAACGTTCAGAAAATCAGATACCATTCGGGTTATTGAGCTGAGTAAAAAATTGTCGCGATCGCGCGAAAACCTCCTAAACACATCACTCTTCAATTTTGTAACCATTCACGATTCGATTATTACCACCGGTGAGTTTTCACATATTCATATTCAAATTCATTTTATTGAAAGATGGTATTTGTGGCCACTTCCTATTTTTGAAATCTCCGACAGAAATTTAAATACCTGGTGGGAAACAAAAGACTTTAACAGAATTTCGTATGGCTTGTTGCTGGTAAAAGAAAATATGAGGGGGCGAATGGAAAAATTAAACCTGTTACTTCGGTTTGGTTATGATGAAACATACCAGATGAGCTACGACATCCCATACATAAATCAAAAACAAACCTTCGGTTCGGGTTTGGGATTGGGCTTTGCACAAAATCATGAGGTTGCCTACAAAACCATTAACAATAAGCTGATACTTGTTAAAAATGAAGATAAATATATATACAAACGGTTTTACTCATATTTTAACATCACACACCGGCCTTCGCTTTATCAACACCATCTGGTTCAATTAAATTACAATTACTATAGTTTTGATGATACATTGCTCAAACTAAATCCTGATTATTCTTTCAACGCTCAAAACACTAACGAATACCTGACTTTGCATTATCGTTTTACATACGACAATCGCGATTCGAAAGTTTACCCTTTAAGTGGAGATCGCTATGAGGCAACATTATCGAAAGGTGGGTTTGGGGTTTTTAAAGATGGTGATATTTCTACTATGGAACTAATGGGTTCCTATAGTAAACACTGGAGAGTTTCAAAAAAGTTTTTCCTGGGAACATACTGGGCAGGAAAATTTTCTACAGTTCGCGATCAGCCCTATTTTTACCAACAGGGTTTGGGATATGGGAAAAATTTTGTGAGAGGATACGAACTATATGTAATTGACGGGCAAAGCTATGTGTTGTCTAAAAACACAGTAAAATTCAATTTGATCCCAACTAACATCAAGGAGATAAAATTCCTGAAATCAGAAAAATTTAATAAAATACATTACACCATATATTTAAACTGGTTTTTGGATGCCGGCTATGTGAGCAATTTTAAAAATGCAGAAACAAACCACTTAAATAACGCCATGCTTCTCAGTACCGGCTTTGGCCTCGACATTGTAACTTATTACGACCTCCTGATACGCCTTGAGCTTTCGATAAATAAAGAGAGTGAAATTGGGTTTTTTTTTCACATTGCTAACACTTTATAAAAATCATAAAACACAATCCTGACAAGCCTGAAATGAGATTGATGGTAGATTGAATGAGATTGGTTGACAATCATTTCAATCTTTTTCAAAGCATATAATATCTTACCTAAAAACACAAGAATACCAGAAATAAGAGCCAAACATATTATATGTGTTCTGTTATCGAAAAATAAATATGTTTGCACTAGTTTTCAAAACAAATTATTAGCACCAGAAAAAAGTTTTCATCCTTCAAAATGTTTTATTTACAATGAAAATAGGATTATTTGGTAAATCATTTTCTAACGATAGTACTGTTTACCTTCAGCAGCTCATTGATAAGTTGAAAGATGTAAACTGCAATTTAATAATTTTCGAACCTTTTTTTGAAAAAATTAAAAACAAGGTTTCGATACATAGTGCCATCGAAACCTTTGCTACCCATGAAGAACTAAAGGAAAGTACAGATATATTATTTTCGGTTGGCGGCGATGGCACCTTACTCGATACTATTGATTACGTGCGGGATTCAGAAATTCCTGTTTTAGGTGTAAACCTGGGCAGGCTGGGGTTTTTGTCGAGTATATCCCGCGATGAGATTCTTGCGGCCATTGATAAAGTTGTGGCCGGAAATTATTATCTCGATCAACGTACATTACTAATGCTTACCAGCCCTGACAACCTTTTTGGTGAATTAAATTATGCATTAAATGAACTTTCGGTAACAAAAACCAACACCAACTCTCTGGCCGTAATAAGTGTGTATGTTGATGGTGTCTTTTTAAATACCTATTGGGCAGATGGATTAATTGTTGCAACTCCTACAGGTTCTACTGCATACTCATTAAGTTGTTACGGCCCTATCCTTTCGCCGGGATCCGAAAACTTTGTAATTACTCCCATTGCAAGTCATAATCTAACGGTACGGCCAATAGTTATTCCCGATAGTAGCACTATCCGCCTAAAAGTTGGCGGCAGAAACACACATTATCAAATTGGCCTTGATTCAAAATATGAAACCATTGCCAATACTGTTGAATTAATTATTAATAGAGCCGGTTTTAAAATCAACCTGATACAGCTTGCCAACAAAGATTTTTATAGCAACATCCGCGAAAAACTACTTTGGGGGAAGGATCAACGGAATTAAAAACAAGACGAAATCCCAATTCATTTTTCTGATATCAAAAACTCATTTTTTTTGGTCTTACTACCATTTTAGAGGTAAACAATGATTCTGTTGTTCTGTTATCAAATTTGATTATAATGATGAAATGCGACAAGGAGACAATGCGATAAGGAGAGAATCATTTTAGCATTAATTCATTTTAGCATTCAATCATTTTTTTTAATAGATAAACTCTAAATACATGATTACATACTAAACCTTAACTACATGAGTTTATGAAAGGAATTCTGCCAATCAGCATTATGAACAAACACAAAAAAATTTATTTGATTTCGGTTTTATTAGGGCTATTACTAATATCGTGCGAAAAAGTGTATGATGACAAGATTCCACCAACGATAATTCTAAATGGGGATAACCAAATAAACATGCTCATTGGTTGCTCTTTTATTGATCCGGGAGCTTTTGCCAGCGATGACAAATCAGAACCGGTTATTTTTGTTTCTGGTGATGTAAATACCGATAGTGCAGGAGTTTACAACCTCGAATACATGGCTGTGGATTCTGACAGTAACAAGGCTTACGTACAAAGAATTGTTGTTGTTGAAGCCTTTAACTTCGACATTTATCAGGGAGTTTTTGATGTGCATGATACTTTAGAAACCTTCCCTTCACAACACTTAAACTACAACGCTTCGGTTGATTTATTTATCCAAAGCCCGAAAACATTCAGGATTAGCAACTTTAATAATTTTGGCGAACATTTTAAAGTGCTTTTTGAACCCGATTCATACGGAACATTCCAAATCGAATACAACAATGCAGATACCATAATTCAGGGTAATGGTGAAACCTATTGTGATAAAAGTGGGTTTAGAATATCATATACTGTCGAAACACAGGAAAAAGTTATTATTACCCATAAAACATCATTTAAATAATTGTAATTATTGAGTATGTTCAAGAGATTTATTTCAGGAATTCTACTTTGTTTTTCAATATTGATTAATGTCAATGGATATTCGCAAGATGTAGAAGTTGGATTAATGGGCGGCGGCACCTATTACATGGGTGAACTAAATCCAGGGAAACAGTTTTTATTTACACAAGCTGCATATGGTGGGTTATTGCGATTTAATTTTGATACACGCTGGTCGGCAAAGTTTGGTTTTTTATTTGGAAAAATTGCCGGCGATGATGCAGTTAGTAAAGTTAACGAATCGCGAAACTTAAGATTTACCTCTCCTTTAACTGAGATATCGCTGGTTGCTGAGTTCAATTTTTTTGATTATTTCACCGGAAGTAAAAACAATTACTTTTCACCATTCCTGTTTGCAGGACCCGGGTTTTTTATTTTTGACCCAAAAGCCCCATACAATAATGAGGAGAAAAATTTGCGCGATTTAGGCACAGAAGGGCAAATTGCTGATAATTATTACAGTTTATATGGATTAACTGCTGTGTTTGGTTTTGGCATTAAATATAGTGTGAGCAACAGACTGGGATTAGGATTGGAATGGGGAATGCGTAAAACATTTACTGATTACATCGACGATATTAGTACAAAATATTACATCGACTACAGTCAGATTACAAACCCTGAAGAAATAACTGACAAAGTGCATTTATCAGATCCATCTTCAATTAAGCATGCTCCGGGAATGCAACGCGGTAATCCACAAAATAATGACTGGTATTCTTTTGCCGGCGTAACAATAACATACCGGTTTACACTCGGTGAGAAAACAACATGTTCAGATTTTGAAAATTAGAATAATTAATTATACTTTTGCAGGCAATTTTGCAAAACCGGAAAAGCATACTAAGTATAAGAAGGACATCTATTTGCGATGAAATTATTGATTGAGTAAAGTTAATGAGCTACAAAGATAAAATTGACATATCAAATCTACCCCGTCATATTGCCGTAATAATGGACGGAAATGGGCGGTGGGCCAAAAAACAAGGTAAACTACGGTTGTTCGGCCATGAAAGTGGTGTGAGATCTGTGCGTGAAATTACAGAAACTGCAGCAGAACTTGGTATAGAGTACCTTACACTGTATGCTTTTTCGACCGAAAACTGGAAAAGACCCAGAATGGAAGTAGAAGCCCTAATGACACTCCTGCTAAAAACGATCAACATCGAAACCAAGACCTTGAATGATAATAATATTCGATTACAAGCCATTGGTGATCTAAATTCGCTTAATAAGAGCATTCGCAACAGACTGCAAAAAACAATAGATGAAACCAGCAACAATAACAAGATGACTCTGATACTTGCTTTAAGTTACAGTTCACATTTTGAAATTGTACAGGCAATTAGGCAAATTGCAGAAAAACATAAAAATAATGAGATAACCCTTGATGATATCAATAAAGACCTTGTGTCGAACCATCTTTTTACAAAAAATTTTCCTGATCCGGAATTGCTGATCAGAACGAGCGGAGAATTCAGGATCAGTAATTTTCTGCTCTGGCAGTTAGCCTATTCTGAAATTTATATTACCCAAAAACTCTGGCCTGATTTTAGAAAAGAAGACCTTTATGAAGCAATTGTTAATTTCCAGTGTCGCGAAAGACGATTTGGGCGTACGAGCGAACAAATTCTCAATCAAGAGAAAGTAAAAAAATAAAATGAGGGTCAAACATTTCTTTTCAATCCAATACATTGTAAATCTGTTCCTTGTAGGAATGATTTCGGCTATTTTTCTATGCTCACCGTTTCAGGCTATTGCGCAAGTTTCGATCGGAGATGATTTGCTCGAAATAGATTACCTGCAACCAAAGGGTTTTGAAATTGGTGGTGTTACTGTTTCCGGTATTAAATATCTTGATAAAAATGTGCTGATAATGCTATCGGGGTTGAAGGTTGGAGACAAAATAAAAGTTCCCGGCGATAAATTTCGGAACGCCATAAAAAAACTGTGGGATCAGGGTCTTTTCGAGTACGTAAATATTTCTGCTACAAGTATTCAAAATGATTTGATCTTTTTGAACATCGAATTACGCGAACGACCCCGACTTTCCAAGTTCTCATTTTTGGGAATGAAAAAAGCTGAAGCCGACAATATTCGTGATGAAATTCAAATAGTTCGCGGCGATGTTGTAACCGACAACCTGTTAAATACTGCACGAAATCGCATTGTGAGTTATTTCACCAAAAAAGGGTATCTCGATGCCGAAGTTGAAATATTGCAAAGTCCGGATACAACAAAAGCCAACAGCGTTGTTCTGATTTTTGATATCAAAAAAAACGACCGAATAAAAATATTTAACATCAATATAAAAGGCAACAATTTCCTTACTGATCAAAAGATTTTAAAGTCTTTTAAAAACACCAAAGAAAAAGGAGCCTTCAAACCATTTGATAATGTAGAGTATTTAATTTGGAATACTGTATCGGCAACTTTCAAACTCCATTTCGATTCCATACCAAAATACGCAGGTCATTATGTAAATGAAAATATAAAAATCCGGATTTTTAAATCATCAAAATACATCGAAAGCGATTTTGAAGAAGACAAGCAAACACTAATTGATAACTACAATTCGCTCGGTTTTCGTGATGCAAAAATCATCGGCGATTCGATTTACCGTTATGATGCAAAAACAATCAACATCGACATTGATGTAAATGAGGGCAACCGCTATTATTTTGGAAATATTTCATGGGTGGGGAATACCAAATATAATGATGAATTCCTGAATAGTGTGTTGAGGATACAAAAGGGCGATGTATATGACAAAGAAGCCCTCAGTACAAACCTCTCTTTTAATCCATCCGGAATTGATGTAAGCTCACTTTACCTTGATGATGGATACCTGTTTTTTCAGGCAATACCTATTGAAGTTAAAGTTGAAAATGATACAATTGATCTTGAAATAAGGATACGGGAAGGGAAACAGGCACGCATCAACAAGGTTATGATAAAAGGGAACACCAAGACCAACGACCGGGTTATCATTCGCGAACTCAGATCGCGTCCGGGTCAGCTATTCAGCCGTTCCGACATTATTCGTACTACCCGTGAACTTGCACAACTCCGATTTTTCAACCCGGAAACTATCGAACCCGACATTCAGCCAAATCCTGTTGATGGTACTGTTGATATTATTTATTCAGTTGAAGAAACCTCTGCTGATCAGATCGAACTTTCGGGGGGCTGGGGATACGGAAGAATAATTGGAACCCTTGGCCTCTCTTTCAACAACTTCTCCCTACGCAACATGTTTAATGGTAAAGCCTGGCGGCCTATACCATCGGGCGACGGACAAAAACTATCACTACGGCTGCAATCATACGGAAAGGGCTACATCAGTTATAGTGTTTCGTTTACCGAACCATGGCTTGGTGGTAAAAAGCCCAATGCATTTAGTGTGTCCTATTATCATTCATTGTACTCCAACGGATTGCCAAAAAATAATCCTGCTCGTTCATCTTTCACCACCGATGGGGTTTCATTTGGTCTTGGCAAAAGATTGAGATGGCCTGACGACTTTTTCCAGCTTTACCAATCGGTTAATCTACAGATTTATAACCTTCGGAATTACTCCTCTATCTTTCCTGTTGGCGATGGAAACGGACAATACAATAACTTCAACTACAATATAATTCTGTCGCGCAACTCAATAGATGCACCAATCTTTCCACGCTCCGGTTCGGAGGTTTCACTTAGTATCGAAGTTACCCCACCCTATTCAGCTTTTAGTGATAAGGATTACACGTTGCTTTCAGAAAACGAGAGGTACAGATGGATCGAATACCACAAGTGGAAGATCAAAGCTAATTTTTATACAAAACTTATTGGGAATCTTGTGCTGAGTACAAGAACACAGTTTGGCTTTTTGGGAGCATACAATACTGGTTTGGGTATTACACCATTTGAACGTTTTTACCTTGGTGGCGATGGTTTATCTGGATATAATAATCTTGATGGACGTGAGTTAATCGGGATGCGCGGATACGGAAACGAAACAATTACTCCTGATTATTATTTGAACTCTAACCTTGGCGGGGCTATATATAGTAAGTACACATTTGAATTGAGGTATCCGCTTTCGCTCAACCCCAATGCCACCATTTATGCTCTTACATTTTTTGAGGCGGGAAATTCATGGGCCAATTTTGCCAATTTCAACCCCTTCAAAGTTTACCGGTCAACAGGTTTTGGTTTAAGAGTTTTTCTGCCCATGTTTGGAGTATTGGGGCTTGATTGGGGCTATGGGTTCGATGCTGTACCAGGAATTCCGGGAGCAAACAAAGGCCAGTTCCATTTTTCAATCAATCAATCGATCGACTAAATTCTGAAAAACCCTTCAAAAATACTTTTGGAACATATTTTGTTAAGAACGCTGAAATTTATAAACAAACACGGAGAACCTAACTATGAAAAAATATTCGTTTTTCAGTAAAACAATTATTCTCGTCATTGTTGTTTTCATGCTAACATCATTCAATGCTTTCGCACAAAAAACCGGTTATGTGGATACAGAATATATCCTTCAAAACATTCCTGAATATCAGGATGCACAAAATGAAATTGAAGAGTTATCAAAACAATGGCAGGAAGAAATTGAAGAAAAATACGCCAATGTAGATAAAATGTACAAGGCCTACCAAACTGATGCCGTACTACTTCCTGAAGACCTCAGACAAAAACGCGAACAGGAAATCATCGATTTTGAGCGTGAGATTAAAGAGCTTCAAAAGAAACGGTTTGGATCAGACGGTGATTTATTTAAAAAAAGGCAGGAACTAATTAAACCCATTCAGGAAAAGATATTTAATGCGATAGAAGAAATAGCCCATAAAAAAAATTATGGTTTTGTGTTTGATAAAGCAAGTGGGCCTGTTATTATGTATGTTGATTCAAAATATGATATTAGCGATGAAGTGCTCGATCAAATTGGCAGCATAATGGGCATAAGAGGAAATTAAACCGCAAACTACTTTGGTAAAAGCAATGTTCCATTTCTAATTATAGACACAAGTGGCTATTCCTGTGAGCAGAAAATCTGCACGCACCTTTACGCTACGTATCTTGACTACTATTTCCAGAATAGTATAGCCGGTTTTCTTAATTAAGCTCCAGAATGTTGGCATCTATTTGTAATGTATATTCAGAACCATCCAATGTTATGTTTTTCCAGTCAATAGTATGTTGAGCAAATACATTTTTCATCAAAATAAAGCATACCAGCAAACAGATTGTAAGTCTATTCATAGGAATTGTTTTAAAATTTATTGAGTGAAGTGGGGGTTTTGTTGAGTGAAGGGAAAGGGGAAAGGGGAAATGTCAGATGTCAGATGTCAGATGTAAAAATTTGGAAATTTGTTAATGTGCCAATTTGAAAATAAAAATCACTTCGTGGGAATGATATCTGGCAAAAACCCCGAACGCTTTCGGGGTTGTTAGCATTAAGAACCTAAGGATTTTGATCTGTTACATAACATCTGATATCATAAATCAAACCATGCAATTTAAAAGCAAGGGTTACAAATTGCATGGTTAATTTGTTATCTTTGCAAAAACAAAAACCATGGAATTTATTAACAGGACACTTACAGAAAGTATAAAAAAGAACCTGCACCATTTCCCTGCCCTTGCTATTCTGGGCCCCCGCCAGTGCGGAAAATCTACCCTTGCAAAGCATCTGGTAAATGAAAATCCGGAAGCACGGTATCTCGATCTGGAAAAGATGTCAGACCGCAATAAACTCAGCGATCCCGAAATGTTTTTCAGGTTAAACTCAGGCAAACTTATCATTCTTGATGAAGTTCAGAAGCTTCCCGAAATTTTCAGCGTTTTGCGTAGCGTAATTGACGAACAAAACCGGAACGGGCAGTTTTTGATACTCGGTTCAGCCTCACGCGACTTGATAAAACAGAGTTCTGAAACCCTTGCAGGAAGAATTGCATACTTCCGGCTGACACCTTTTACTTTACAGGAAGTAAGTGTAACGGAGAAAAATACCTCTGATCCATTATTTAACTACATACTAAGGGGTGGGTTCCCAAGGAGCTACCTCGCTTACAATGAGGAAGTGAGTTTTATGTGGCGTCAGAATTTTACAGAAACCTTCCTGCAAAGGGATTTGCCACAAATGGGATTTGATATTCCCCCGGAAATAGCCATGCGGCTATGGAAGATGTGTGCTCATTCACAGGGCCAGTTGCTAAATTCTTCAAAATTTGCAGGGTCTCTTGGGTTAAGCAATGTGACCATAAAAAAATATCTCGATTTATTTCATGGTACTTTTATGTTGCGCCAATTGCCTCCAGTGTTTGTCAATTTGAAAAAACGACTTATAAAATCACCAAAAATTTACATCAGGGATTCGGGGATATTACATGCACTTTTGAGCATTCACAGTATCGATGAGCTGTACTCACACCCGGTTTTTGGGGCATCATGGGAAACAGTGGTCATCGAAAATATACTTCAAAAATATGATACCTGGGACGCAGGATTTTACCGTACTTCAAATGGTGCTGAAATAGACCTGGTGCTCGAACGTGGATTACAAAAGCTGACCATCGAGTGTATGGCATCCGCTTCGCCGAAACCCTCAAAAGGATTCTACTCGGCCCTTGAAGATTTGAAAATTGCAAAAGGGTGGATCATCGCTCCTATTACAGGAGATGCTTATCCTTTGAACGAGAAAGTATCGGTGATTTCGTTGAATGATTTTTTGAGTATGAAGGAATATGACATTTAATATCAACCTTCCATGAGGTTATCCTTAAACCCGGGCAGAAAAGCTTCTACCCTTGTTCCGGCAACAGCGTCGTTCATATCCAATACATCTTCAATTTTATTTCAAAACACTAACTAACTATTAAACAGGCAATGAAAAATATTTACACGGTTTCGATGAAATAGTATATTTTTGCCCACTCAAAATTTTAACAAAATCACTTAATAGATTGACAATGAAAAAAATAGGAAAAGTATTAGTAACCTTAGTATTGATGACGTCGATGGCCTTTACAGCCTCAGCACAAAAAGCACCAAAATTCGGACATATTGATTTCCCGGTATTAATTCAAATGATGCCAGGGCAGGATTCGATAAATGCTGCTTATGAAACTTATGCAAAAGGGTTGGAAAATCAACTGGCTACAATGCAAGCAGAACTGGAAAACAAGCAAATGGATTATGAAGCCAACCAGGCTACCATGTCTAATATTATCAAGCAAACCAAAGAGAGAGAGTTACAAGATTTGTACAACAGACTTGTTGAATTTCAACAGCAAGCACAACAAGATCTTACAAATTACGAAAATGAGTTGTTACAGCCCATGATCGAGAGAGCCAGAAATGCCATTAACGCTGTTGCAGAAGAAAACGGATATACCTACATCCTAAATACAACACAGGGTATGGTTCTTTACTCTGACCCCAGCGATGATATTTTGCCAATGGTAAAAGCCAAAATAGGTATCCAATAAAATTATTTTGCTTTATGCATTAATAAAAAGCCCTCCTTTATGAGGGCTTTTTTAGTTTTATAATATCCTCTGCGAAAAGCATTTTACAACTTCAAGGGTCTTTTCACGAGCTTCAATAAACCCCATGTGCCCAACATTGCCTAAAATTAATACCTCCGAATGCATAGGTAATATTGCCTGCGCCATTACAGTTTGAACCGGAATACGAATATCTTCTTTTCCGGCAATAAAAAGTACCGGTATCTTTGTTTTGAGTAAAAGTTCAATTTTCCCAGTACGATCGCGCATCGCCTCAAGTGCCGAAACAATAGCTCCAACAGGTGTTTTGGAAGCTGCCTCTTGTAAGGTTTTAATGTTTGAATGGTAAGTACCGATGTTATCTTTAGCAAAAAGATCAGGAATGAATTGATTGATAAACCCTGCTTTGTTAAGGGCAACAATGTTAATGGTACGCCTTCTGTTTTCTTTTGCTATCGGGGTGTCGGCTGATGCATGTGAATGAAACAGACAAAAACCTTTTAACATTTCAGGATATTGAACCGCAAACTCAAGGGTAACATATCCACCCATTGAATGTCCCACCATTATACATTTTTTCACTTTTACATGATCTAAAACTGCCTTTACCCAGCTCGCCATTATTTCCATTGTAAGCACACCATTATAATCAGGCGACTTGCCATGCCCCGGCAGATCGATAGTTATTACCCTAAAACCGAGGGAAAGTTCTTTTGTAAACGCACTCCACATATCCAGCGATTCGAGGAAACCATGAAGGAGAACAATCGGTTTCCCATGACCCTTATCTACAAAATGAATATTGTATCCTTCAAAATCAATTGTTTTACTCATTTCTTTGCTCTTTTGATTTATATTTGGTTCATAAAAAATAGTGGTTTTCATATTAATTATAAACTCCCACCACTCATCAGTCTCTCAATTTCATCCGGATTGCGTGGAATGTTAGCCGATAAATCAACCGGACCATCATTAGTAATCAGGATATTATTTTCTATCCGAATACCTATGTTCTCTTCGCGAACATAAATTCCGGGCTCGCATGTAAATACCATACCTGCTTTAAAAGGCTCATGTTTGTTAAATACATCATGCACATCCAGCCCTAAATGGTGAGCCGTTCCATGCATAAAATATTTTTTATACAGCGGTTTTTCGGGATTCTGATTCCGCACATCTTCCTCATCCAACAATCCGATTTCAATCATCTCTTTTTCCATTTCTTTGTTTACAAACTCATTGTATTTTTGAGTGGTATTTCCAGGAACAAGTTTTTCTATAGCCTTCTTTTGTACCCTCAACACCAAATTATACAGTTCGCGTTGTCGCAACG
>JAOZRY010000004.1:20952-25463 GCA_029939965.1 Bacteroidales bacterium
ATAGCCTTCTTTTGTACCCTCAACACCAAATTATACAGTTCGCGTTGTCGCAACGAAAACTTTCCGTTTACCGGGATGGTTCTTGAAATATCAGCGGCATAATTTGCATATTCAGCACCAAAATCGAAAAGTACCACATCTCCATTACAGCACTCTTTATCATTTTCGATGTAATGAAGAACACACGTATTTTTTCCTGAAGCAATAATGGGATGATAGGCACTTCCACTTGCACCGTTAAATGCAAACTCGTGATCCATTTCGGCCTGTATTTGGTATTCTGCTACTCCGGGTTTTACAAATTTCATCATCCTTCTAAAGGCAATATCCGTAATTTCGATTGCCTTCTTTATCAATTTAATCTCCAATTCCGATTTTATCATTCTGAGGTTTGTAAGAATCGGTGCGGATCTTTCAAATTTATGTGCGGGATAATCCTCTTTTAATCCCTTTGCAAATCTTAAATCCCGACTAATTACATCAGTCGAATATTTGGGGTATTCATAGGTGTTGAGATAAATGTTTTCCGACCACTGCATAAGCTCCCGAACAATCATATCAAAACCATCTAACCAATGTACGTTTTTAATCCCTGAAACATCCTGAGCCTCGGAGATTGAATATTTATGACCTTCCCATACAGCAATTTTTTCGTTGGTTTCAACCAAAAACAGCATTTCACGATATTTTGGATCGGGATGTTCGGGAGATAATAACAAAACACTTTTTTCCTGATCAATTCCGGTGAGATAGAAAAAATCGGATTGCTGTCTGAAAGGAAAAAACTGGTCGCCATTTCTCGGCATTTGATCGTTGGAATGAAAAACAGCAGTGCTTTTTGGCTTTAGCCTGGAAATAAATTTCTTTCTGTTTTCTACGAATAAAGTTTTATCGATAGGTTTGTATTTCATCTTGCAGTTATTTTAATTTAAATAGAATACAAATTGCATTGTAAACAATATTTAGAATCATTTGTAACAATATTAAATATAAATTTGCTCATTGCAAAACAAGATATTTTTTACAAAACAATTAATAATCATTTCCAAAATTTTTCGAAAAACTATAACCTATGAGCAGTTCTACATTAAGGTACTCCTCTGTCACAAAAAAAGTCATTATGGCTTTGGCGGGGTTGTTCCTGATAACATTTTTATTTGTACACCTCGGTATAAACCTAACGCTGTTGATACCGGGCTTTGAATCGACACAAGACAGAGAAATTTTTAATCGTGCAGCGCACTTCATGGCTACTTTTTACCCCATTAAAATTTTCGAGGTCGTATTATTCGGAGGTTTTATTATCCATATTTTATATGGGATAATTCTCCAAATCCAAAACTGGATGGCCCGACCCACAAGGTATAAAGTTGAAGGATGGTCGCATACTTCAGTATTTTCAAAATTTATGATCCACACCGGAATCCTGATTTTTATCTTTCTGGTAATACACATAATGGATTTTTATTTTAAAGCAAAGTTTACTCATGATGTGGATGTAGTGAAGTACTCCGATGGTAAGAGTATTGAAGATTTGGGTACTTTGGTAATATTAAAGTTCAAACACCTTGGTTTTGTTATTGCTTATATTGTTGCATTTATCCTATTGGCATTTCACCTACATCATGCATTTCAATCGGCATTCCAATCGTTGGGATTAAATCACAGCAAATACACACCATTTATTAAGGGATTAAGTACCGTTATTTCTGTTTTACTTTTCCTTGGTTTTTCAATCATCCCACTAATTATTTATTTCAATCCGAATATTCAAGTATAATTGTTGCAAGCTATGGTAAAATTAGATGCTAAAATTCCAACCGGCAAACTTGCCGACAAATGGACAAAATATAAAGCTGATCAAAACCTCGTAAACCCTGCCAATAAACGGAAATTGGAAATTATTGTAGTGGGAACCGGACTGGCCGGTGCTGCAGCCGCAGCCAGTTTTGGTGAGTTGGGTTTTAAAGTAAAAATATTCGGAATCCACGACAGCCCCCGCCGTGCTCACAGCATAGCAGCTCAGGGTGGCATCAATGCTTCCAAAAACTACCGGAACGATGGCGATTCGATTTATCGGCTTTTTTATGACACCGTAAAAGGTGGCGACTACCGTTCGCGCGAAGCAAATGTTTATCGTTTGGCTGAAGTAAGCTCCGAAATTATTGACCAGTGTGTGGCACAAGGCGTACCTTTTGCCCGCGAATACAGTGGCTATCTCGACAACCGTTCGTTTGGCGGCGCACTGGTTTCGCGTACATTTTATGCCAAAGGACAAACCGGACAGCAACTCTTACTTGGCGCTTATGGTGCATTAAGCAAAGAAATTCATAATGGTACGGTAGAAATGTTTACCCGCCAGGAAATGCTGGATCTGGTAATTATTGATGGCCGTGCAAGAGGAATTATTACACGCGACTTGATAACCGGTAAAAATCATCGTCATGCTGCTCATGCAGTGGTACTGGCAACCGGTGGGTACGGAAATGTGTTTTTTCTTTCTACCAATGCAATGAACTCTAATGGTAGTGCTGCATGGAGAACTTACAAGCATGGTGCCTATTTTGCCAACACTTCCTTTACCCAAATTCACCCTACCTGCATTCCGGTTCATGGCGAATACCAATCGAAGCTTACGCTGATGAGCGAAAGTTTGAGAAACGACGGACGTATATGGGTGCCAAAGAAAAAGGAGGATGCAAAGAAAATTCAAAAAGGTGAGTTGAAACCTACTCAAATAGCAGAAGAAGATCGTGATTATTATCTTGAGCGTCGTTATCCGGCCTTTGGTAATTTGGTTCCACGCGATGTAGCTTCACGTGCAGCCAAAGAGCGTTGCGATGCCGGTCATGGCGTTGGAAATACCGGTCTGGCTGTTTATCTCGATTTTAAGGATGCTATAAACAGGCTTGGTAAAGATGTAATTACTGCAAGATATGGAAACCTTTTCCAGATTTATGAAAAAATTGTTGACGACAATCCTTATGAAACCCCAATGATGATCTATCCTGCGGTTCACTATACCATGGGAGGTATCTGGGTTGATTATGAATTACAAACCACCATTCCCGGATTATTTGCTGCCGGCGAAGCCAACTTTTCCGATCATGGTGCAAACCGCCTCGGTGCTTCAGCTCTAATGCAGGGACTTTCTGATGGTTATTTTGTGCTACCTTATACAATTCAAAACTATCTTGCCGACCAGATAAATGTACCCTTCTTCAAAACTAATCTGCCCGAATTTGATGCTGCCGAGAAAAACGTTAATAAAGAGTTACAAAGTTTGCTCAATATTAAAGGTTCACAAACCGTAGATACATTCCACAAAAAGCTGGGGCATATAATGTGGGATTTTGTGGGTATGGCACGTAACAAGGAAGATCTGGAAAAAGCAATAATACAGATTAAGAAATTAAGAAAAGAGTTTTGGAAAGATGTGAAGATACCGGGTGGCCTTGATGGCAAAAATGCTGAACTTGAAAAAGCCTGGCGCACTGCCGACTATCTGGAGCTTGGCGAACTAATGGCACGCGATGCACTTGACAGGAACGAATCGTGTGGCGGCCATTTCCGTGATGAGTATCAAACACCCGAAGGTGAAGCATTGAGGGATGATAAAAATTATACCTACGTTTCGGTTTGGGAACACAAAGGTATCGATCAGGAACCCGTGCTCCACAAAGAGCCTCTCAACTATGAGTACATCGAAGTAAAAACAAGAAATTATAAAGAATAAAATAACATAGCTATGGATCTTACATTAAAAATCTGGCGACAGAAAGATTCCAAATCCAAAGGAAGTTTTAAAGCCTACCAGGTAAAAAATATATCGCAGGATGCCTCATTTTTGGAAATGTTAGACATACTGAACGAGGATCTCGTTGCGAAAAATGAAATGCCTGTAAATTTCGACAACGACTGCCGCGAAGGAATTTGCGGTGCCTGCAGCCTGTACATCAACGGACGGCCACATGGTCCTGACACAGCCATTACCATTTGCCAGATACACATGCGCAACTATAAACACGGACAAACTATCGTTATCGAACCCTGGCGCTCCAAAGCATTTCCGGTACTTACCGACCTGATGATTGATCGCTCTGCTTTCGATAAGATAATTCAGGCTGGTGGTTATGTATCGGCACGAACAGGAGGTGTGCCCGATGCCAACGCCATTCCTATTGCCAAAGACAAAGCTGACGAAGCTATGGATGCTGCTGCATGTATTGGATGCGGTGCTTGTGTGGCAGCCTGCAAAAATGCTTCGGCAATGTTGTTTGTTTCTGCCAAGGTTTCGCAATTGGCTTTGCTACCACAAGGCCACATAGAAGCAAAACGTCGTGTACAGAAAATGGTTAAGCAGATGGATTATGAAGGTTTTGGCAATTGTACCAACACTGGTGCCTGCGAAGCCGAATGCCCGAAAGAAATCAAACTTACCTACATCGCAAGATTAAACCGCGAGTTTATTGGTGCTAAATTAGGTGCCCAGATAATGAAAATTTAATCAG
>JAOZRY010000734.1 GCA_029939965.1 Bacteroidales bacterium
CCGGAGTTTATTTTGCGGTGCCGTGAATCGGATTTCTTTTAAAGTTTCGTTTCCGCTTAGGTTAACAAATTCATAATCCGGTGTGGTATCATCAAAAACAAAAACATCCTCCTTTGTTTTTAGATGTTTCATTTTTTTCAGATCATCAAAAGTAAATTTCATATTTTTAATATTGCCACGGATGCACGAGTGTTTTTTTTCAATCGTAACCGTGTATGTTAAAAGTTAAAAAAAGAGGTGGGGTTTTCGACAGTGCTATCCGGCTACCCCTACTAACACCACCTCAGTAAAACGCTACACGAGCGTCGTGTTTGCTGAAATCAATTTTCAGCAGGACAAAAACCTGTTCACAAACGGGAAATCCATCCCTCTCTGAGCTGCAAGGCAAACAGCAGGCGGAAGCCGTTGTTGTTCCACCTGTTGTCGGGCGTGTTGTTGTTGCGGTTAGCCATCCGGCTGTTGTCGGCATTGTTGTTCCACGAGCCGCCGCGCAAAACACGAGCATGTCCTTCGGTTTTTGCCCTAATTATTGTTCAATACATTTTTTCTAAAATTTAGTGTGTCAGCATATTCTATAAATGATAACAAAGGTAAAATATGTTGTTGATACTGAAACTGATTCCATTTTCCGGTTTTGAGGTTTTCGGTATAAATTCTTAGTTTCGATTTAAATCTTTGCTTGCTTCGTTGATTTAATTTTATGGTAAAAGGAAATAACCTGTAACCCAAAAATGGGATCCCGGCAAGTGTATTTCCATGCACAATGGGTTTGAAATTTAATTTCAGCTTTGTTTGGACGAAATCTATAAATTCATTCATTTTTGTCAACAATTCACTTTTGTCATTTCCAAACAATAACATATCGTCCATGTACCTTACATATCCTGTAATTTGTAATTTCTCTTTTGCAAAATGATCGGCCACCGACAAATAATGGTTAGCAAAATACTGGCTGGTTAAATTACCAATAGGAACACCTTTGTTTTTTTCCACATCGTAACTGTTAATTATTTTATCAAAAATCAGCAGAAGTTGTTGGTCTTTAAACATGTTTGTTAGTTGGTTTTTTAAAATATGGTGGTGGATGCTGTCGAAATATTTTCGGATATCAAGCTTCACAAAAAATTTATATTTTATCGAAAAATGCCTTGCCCTGTTTAATGCAGCATAAGTCCCTTTGTTTTTACGTGTTGCATAGGTGTCGGATATTAAATGCTTTTCAAATACTGAATCACAGATGTTCATTATGGCATGATGCAAAACCCTTTCGGGAAAAGAGGCTGCACAAATCTTTCTCACTTTAGGGTCGATGATTGTAAAATAATGATAGTTGCCGGTTTCAACAGCGCCGGATAGTAATTGACCTTGCAATGTTTTTAAATTAGAATCTATGTTCTTTTCAAATCCTATTACATCGGCTTTTTTTGGCTTTCCCCTTTTGGACTTTATCCATGCCAAATACAGGTTTTTGGTCTCAGCTATTTGTTTCAGTAAGAAGGATGCTCTTTTCATTGCATTTCATTATTGAACATTTCAACCATCTGTTCACCGTATTTTTCTGTTTTTTTAATTCCAATCCCTTTAATTTTCTTGATATTTCCAACCGAGATTTCAGGGAGCCTGGCAATATTTGCCAACTCCTCGTTAGTAAAAACGGCATAAACAGGTACGCCATTTTTTTCGGCAAGTTGTTTTCGGTAATTTCTTAAGGCCGAAAATATTTTAAATGTAGCCTCATCAAGTACCTCCCTGTAATCAATACGTTCAGTGCCTTTTTGGTTGGATGCATTAACCCCAGACAGGTAGCGGACACAAAATGTCCAATAGGCATTGTCGCCCCCGGTCACCAATTGTTTGTCCACATCAATTATATTATGCGAACTCAAAAACTTATTTAGTTCCTCAGTTTGTTTGTTATTGGAATATGTTGGAATACTAAAAACTTTTATTTGCATCTCCTCTATATATTTAATATTTCAAAAAAAATTTTGGTGCTTCGCGCCAGAAAAAAACTACAAAAAGTTAAATAAATTTGCAGTATGCTGCTTCGTCCCTCTGCAGCAACCCGCAAATTTATTTAACTTTTTGCCCACTTTGCTCAGAGAGTGAACTGCAAGGCAAACAGCAGGCGG
>JAOZRY010000735.1 GCA_029939965.1 Bacteroidales bacterium
GGTGCTGCTGCCAGAGCGTTAAAAACTATGGGTTTCGATTCGCTACGATTAGTTAATCCTTGTGAATATAAAACCGGAAAGGCGCGGTGGCTGGCACATGCCTCTGGCGATATTCTGGATAATGCACAAGAATTTTCGTCGCTAAAGGATGCTATAAAAGATGTGCATTTTGTTATTGCTTCAAGTGCCAAGAGTAGATCGGTGATGGGAGATCATCATCCTGCCGAAAATATTTCGGAAATTATACGTCAGAAAAAAGAGAGTGTTGCTTCGGTTGCCATTGTTTTTGGCCGCGAAGAATCCGGGCTTACCAACAGCGAAATTAGTTTGTGCAATATCTCCACCTACATCGCCATTGCTACCAATTATCCTTCATTAAATCTTTCGCAGGCTGTTATGCTTTATGCCTATATATTGTCGGGGATTAGTCCCAAGATCAAGGGTGTATCAGATGTACCTGTTGCTGAGTCAAAATTTAAGACAATGATGCAGCAGGTTGAGCAAATATTAGAAAATACAAAACTCAGCAGAAATTCAAATATTTACAATCGTATTTTTGAGCGGTTAGCACTATTGGCCGATAATGACATAAACCTGCTCTTGTCAGTAATTGCTACATTGAATGAGAAGAAAGAAGAAAGAAGTTGGAAGATAGAAGATAGAAGGTAGATGTTAGAAGATGATTACACCATTGTACCATTACACTATTGAATCATTGAATCATTGTCCCATTGTACCATTACACCATTGTATCATTGTATCATTGTATCATTGTATCATTGTATCATTGTCCCATTGTATCATTCCCTCATTGAATCATTGAATCATTGTCCCATTGTCCCATTGTCCCTTCTCAAATTATAAGGTCAACTTTTTCTATCTTCGCCCCATGCTTTTACTTGCACCATTACAAGGTTATACCGAAGTTGAGTTTCGCAGGGCGTGGTCTGCAGTTTTTACCGGGATTGATTTGGCAGTAAGCCCATTTATTCCATTGGCCGAAGGAGCACGATTTAAAGATAAACATTTGAGAGATGTATTGCCCAACCAGAACAAACGTTTACCCGTTATTCCACAAGTGCTTGGAAGTGATCCGGCAAAGTTTGTGAATCTTGCCAAACGATTGCAGGATTTAGGACATAAAACCGTGAATTGGAATCTTGGCTGTCCGAAAAGAAGCGTTGCACGAAAAAAACGTGGATCCGGTATGTTAGCTTATCCTGAATTGTTGAGAAGTACACTCGAAAAACTAATTCCGAATTTACCCATCGGGTTATCCATCAAAACCAGGTTGGGATTTGAAGCGCCTGAAGAGTTTTTCGATCTGGTAAAAGTTTACAATGATTTTCCACTCCAATCATTAATTATTCATCCCCGAACCGGGATACAGCAATATGAGGGAGAGATGCACCTTCGGACATTGGATTTATCAATTCATGAGATTAAACATCCGGTTGTGTTTAGTGGTGATGTAAAAGATATGCAGAGTTTTAGGGCTTTGTCGGGGCGTTATCCACAAATTGATGACTGGATGATTGGCAGGGGAGTTATTTCAAATCCTGTATTACCCGAAATTATTATCGGAAAAAAGGGTGTTGAAGATATTGAGGTTTTGAGAATGCGACAAATTTATTTTCATGATGAACTGTATTGCGAAATAAGAGCCAAGCTGGAGCGCACAAAAAATATCTTAAACAAAATGAAAGACTATTGGTCGTATTTTTCACTATGGTTTACCGAATCGGATAAGATATTTTTTACCCTTTCCAGGATGCACAATCTTGATGAATTTATGAAGGTTACAAAAAGGATACTGAACGAGCAACCACTTTCGGTGATTGAGGGTCGCTCAAACCGGCAGGTGAAGATTGGGGGGTGAGAGATTAATAGTTGAAAAGTAAGGGGCTGTGGCCATATTGTATCATTAAAAGCCCTAACCCGGACGAGCCGGAAAAGAGATAGAATGACGTAAAAATTAGATTCCGATTTTTAAGTTAGTTTTTTTTGGGCGGCTGCGGGCTTTCCGTTTGTAGTTGCCTTGTGCCGGCTGTATTTTTGTAGGCCGTACGTGGGCTTTCTTCGTCAGCCTACGCCGGCCAACAAAAATATCAGCCGCCACTTGCGGCAAGCTA
>JAOZRY010000736.1 GCA_029939965.1 Bacteroidales bacterium
ATAAAAGATGCTGGCATTGCGACAATATAGTTTACGGTAAGTAAGGAGTTCTGACATTATTGCATTGAAGCATTGAAGCATTGAAGCATTTTTGTATGTTCCACAAAATTAGCAGTAGAACCGCTAAAAATTTGTTTGATAAGCAATGAATCCTGATTTTGAAAATTGAGGGTTATCACCATTAACATGGCAATAATTATAATGATTAGCTTCTTCATTTTTGATAAGTTTTGACTTATAAAACTACGATAATTTGTTGCCAAAAGATATTTGGATCGTTGTGAGAATATTTTTTTAATACATTTGTTAGTGAAATAACAAAGACAATAATTACATTATCATCATGAAAATAAGTTTCCGGACATACTACTTTTTCCTGATTCTTTTTCTTTTCCCAACCTACCTGCATAGTCAACATTTTTCTGATATCGAACAAAAAATGGAACTGTTGCCCGAAGACACTGCTAAAGTAAATCAACTTTTGCGTCTTGGTAAACATTATTGCAGCATCAACAATCAGAAGGCATTATACTACCTCCAGGAATCACTATTTCTGTCGAATAAACTAAACTACAAAAAAGGCACTGCATACAGTTATTTATGGTTGGGCAGGGTTTATTATTATAAAGACGAATATGATTTGGCCAAAATGAACCTGAACAAATCAATGGGGTTTTTTGAGGAATTGAATGACATGGATGGCTTGGCGTTTAATTATTTTGCAATGGGTTCCATTAGCGATTTAATGGGCGATTATATAAATGCACTGAAAGAGTATCAGGGTGCGGTGAAATATAGCATACTTGCCAAAAATGAACAGTTTCGTTCGATGGGGCTGTATTGCATTGGTGCCGTGCATATCGACCGAAACGAAACAGATGAAGGCCTTGAATATATAAATGAGTCGCTTGCAATCAGACTTTCGTTAAACGATTCGGCAGGTATTGCCAATATCTATAATTTTATGGCAAAGGCTTTTGAACAAAAGATGATGAATGATTCGGCACTGCAGTATTACAAAAAGGGACTTAACTTGCGAAAAAAGATTGGCGATATCCGGGCCATTGCCAATTCAGAATATGCGCTTGGAATATTTTTAATTAAGATTGAGGAATATTCGCACGCAATCAATTATCTCGAAAACGCACGTAATCATTATGTAGAGCTAAAAGAGCAAACCGGACTTTGTATCGCCAACACATACCTTGCCCTGGCACTCAATTATACTGGTAAAATGGTGGAGGCTGAACGATTGATTTCATCAGCACTTACTGATGCACAAAGATTTGAGAATCCGGTTTTAATTGGCAATTGTTACAAAGCCATGGCCCAAATGGCTGCCAATAATTCTAATTTCCAAAGGGCGTACCAATTGGCTTTGCAGCTCAAAACCTTAGACGATAGTATGGCAATTGTTAACAAAGAGGAGATAATCCAGGATTTGGAGGCACGGTATAAACTTGAGAGTAAAAACAACCAGATTGCGCTGCTTAAAAGTCAGGCTATTGTTCAGAATAAAAACATTATCATATTGAGTATTTCAATGGGGGCACTTTTCCTGATATTAATGCTCATTGCTGTTTTGTTCAGATTAAAAGCTATTGATAACCGGAGGCAAAAGAAAATTATCGACCAGAATAAAATCATTCGACAGCAAGAAGAAAAAATTAAAGAAAAGGAGTTGCAACTTTTGCAGGAAAGTGTGGAATTAAAAAACCGGGAGCTTGCAGCTAAGGCCATCGAAATGCTCAGGATAAACGAAACCATCGGTGAGATAATTAGTCGTCTTGAGTCTCTCAAAAATATTCACAGCGATAATTCAAAAATAAATACCCATATAAGAGAAATTGTAAGGGAACTCGAAAACCAAACCAACACCAATACCTGGAAAGAGTTTAATAAAATTTTCAAAAACATTCATACCGGGTTTTATAATAATTTATTAGAAAAATGCCCATCGCTAACAGCTTCGGAGATTAAAATTGCTGCACTACTAAAGCTTAACCTAAGCACCAAAGAAATTGCAGCAATCTCATACAAAACCGAAGAAGGTATTAAATCTACCCGCTACCGTTTGCGGAAAAAACTTGATTTATCGGGAGAAGATAATTTGATTCCTTTTTTGATGAAA
>JAOZRY010000118.1:0-4560 GCA_029939965.1 Bacteroidales bacterium
GCAAATCAAGTATTTTTGTGGCTCATAGTAAAAACTACGTTATATGTCTTTTTCTACTTTAGGCCTATCCGGCGAATTATTAAAAAATCTCTCTAATCAAAATTACACCGGAGCCTACCCAATTCAAAAGGAAGCCATCCCTGTTATTATTCAAAAAAGAGATTTGCTTGGAATTGCTAAAACCAGCTCGGGAAAAACGGCCGCATACGTATTGCCTTTGCTTACGCAGCTGCAGGAAATACAGAGGCCTAAAAACCGCATGGTGAGAACTCTTGTTTTGGTGCCTACACATGAGCTTGCCCAACAAGTAGAAGACGTTTTTAAATTATTCAGCCAGGGGCTACCGGAAAAGATTAAAACATTGGCTGTTTATGGTGGTGTCTCTATTAATCCGCAAATGAAAAATATGTTTGGGGTTGATATTTTGGTGGCTACTCCGGGCCGCCTGCTGGAATTACTGGAGCAATATGCTGTTCACCTGACTGAGGTAGAAACCTTTGTTTTAGATGAAGCAGACAAATTGCTCAACATGGGCTTTAAAGATGAGATGAACCAGATATTTTCGAAGCTTCCAACCAAACGTCAGAATCTTTTATTTTCGGCCACCTTGAACGATGGTGTAAAAAATATAGAGCAATTGTTGCTAAACAACCCTATAACCATTAAAATTGACGCGGAAAAAGACCCAATTGATTTGATAGATCAGCTTGCATATTATGTTGAACCGGAAAAGAAAGGGCCGCTGCTTCGCCATTTGATAAAAACCCAGGAAATGAATCAGGTTTTAATTTTTGCTTCCTCCATTCAAAAAGCAGATCAGGTTGCCAACAAGCTTCGGAATAATGGCATCGATGCCTGGCCAATTCACAGCAAAAAAAGCCAGGGTGTCCGTACAGACCTGCTCACGAAATTTAAGTATAAAAAACTACGTGTTTTGGTTGCCACCGATTTGCTTTCCCGCGGCATCGACATCGAATTCCTCCCCTATGTTATAAACTATGAGTTGCCCCGTTCGCCAAAAGATTATATCCATCGGATTGGTCGTACCGGTCGTGCTGAATCACCCGGCAAAGCTATTTCACAAATTTGATTAAAATAGAAACATGAACTTGAACATAAGAATTGACAAAGAATCGAAATATTTGTACTACTAAACCACTATGGAGAAGCTTATTGAGTTCATCCTCCCTTCTTTAAAATTAAAGTTGAATCTTCTAAAAAATACAAATGATCCAAAGGAGAAAAAATTATCAACTAGTATCCTGATTTTATCGAGGATTATACAAGCGAATACAATCTATACGTTAAAAAGTATCTATTGAATATTGATTAGGTTTCTTTATCAGTAGGTACTACCGATATCAGTTTCTCGCACTAATCACTCCTATAAAAAGAATACATTTCAATAATGAATCCTCTTGCGATAAAAATGAATTCCCAAATTGTTAGCAGGGAATATTATTTTTGTCCGATAATCAGATACTTAATCTTATGAACACTTCAGTAAAAATTGCAGTACTATCTGTGATTGTTTCGAGTTTTTTTGTTTTAACACTTGCTGCTCAGCACAATATCCCGGAGGATTTCTGTATTTCGACACAAGAACTAAAACTCTATAATTTGGTAAACAAATGCAGAAAAGAAAATAATCAGAGCGAAGTTAGCTTGTCGAAAAATCTGTGTTATGTTGCAAAGTTGCACGTTAGCGATCTTTTTTATAACCACCCCGATACGGGAATGTGCAACCTGCATTCATGGTCTGATAAGGGAATATGGGCCGAGTGCTGCTATGGCCGAAATATTTTTAATAATACCTGTATGACTGCAAAGCCAAAAGAGCTAACTGCATATCCCGGCAATGGGTACGAAATTGCCTTTTGGGAAAGTGTAGATGCGATTCCGGAAGTGGTGCTTGATTTGTGGAAAACATCTTCGGCATCAAATGATTTAATTTTAAACCGTGGTATATGGGAAGATGAAAATTGGACTGCTTTTGGAGTTGGTATGTTGAAGGGTTATGCTGTGGTTTGGTTTGGTTCGGAGGCCGACAGCGATGAAGGTGTTAAAATTTGCAGCACCGGCGAAATGGCCGGGAGGCTTATCGATAAAGTACAATTGGAAGATAAGCCACAGATTAATTCGGAGACCAGATATTATTTGATTATTGCTAGTTTTAAAGAAGAAGCGCAGGCAAAATCAGAAGTTGCCAGACTGAAAAAACGTGGATTCAGAAGCCCGTCTGTGGTTCTATCGGGCGAAAATTTCAGAGTTTCATTAGGCAACTATGCAACACCAGAGGAGGCCACTGCTGCAAAAAAAAGTCTGAACGAAAAATACAAAGCTGCCTGGCTCTTAAAATATTAGTGTTTTGATGGTGGGTAGAGCATGGATTTTAAAATAAATTTAATACGACTAAAATTTATTCCTTAATCACATTCCCAATAATTACATCATTTTAAGGAGAGTATTGATAGAATTCCAGAACCACTATTATGAAAAAAGAGATAAAATATTTTATTATCACCGGAGCTTCTAAAGGTTTGGGAGGCATTTCCGTGATTATTAAATGTACGTAATCGGACACACTTTGTAAGCATCTGAACATAAACCATAACTACCATAAGTTATATTAGCGGCTGGAAACAAGTGCAATAAGGTTTGTGGTACAAATATGGTTAGCAAGCCACAACATTATAATAACTAATGTTCTTTTTAATGAAATTCATTGTGATTTTGAATCTGAAAATTTATTGAATATTTTGAAAAGTAAAATAATTGCCATCATAATAAAACACAGTGTGCTATCTGGTACAAAAGAATATTTTTACAAACTATTATACACTTTTACAAATTACAAATTTATGAACAAAAGCAGATTATTACTCTTTATGGCTTTATTAATTGGAGCCATTACTTATGCACAAGACAAGGAAGCACGATTAATGCGTTTCCCAACAATTCATGGAGATCAGGTAGTATTTAGTTATGCCGGCGATCTTTACTCTGTTGAAAAGGCGGGAGGAATTGCCCGGAGACTAACCAATGATGAAGGCCTTGAATTGTTTCCGAAATTTTCGCCAAACGGGAAGAGCATTGCTTTTACCGGGCAGTACGATGGAAACACCGAGGTTTTTACTATGCCCGCAAATGGTGGCGAACCGAAAAGATTAACCTATACAGCAACACTGTCGCGCGATGATGTATCGGATAGAATGGGTCCCAACAACATTGTGATGACATGGAAGGATGATGAAAACATTGTTTTTCGCTCCCGAAAAAAAACATTTAACTCTTTCAAGGGGCAGCTATTTCAGGTTTCTGTTAATGGAGGCTTGTCCGAACTTTTACCGCTGCCAACCGGAGGTTTTTGCAGCTTTTCGCCCGACAAGAAGAAGTTAGCCTACAACCAGGTATTCCGCGAATTCAGAACCTGGAAATACTACAAAGGTGGCATGGCCGATGATGTTTGGGTTTACGATTTCAAAACCAAAGAAACTGTAAATATTACAAATAATGATGCTCAGGATATATTCCCCATGTGGCATGGCAACTTCGTTTATTTTATCTCTGACCGCGACCGTATAATGAACCTCTTTTCGTACAATACAAAAACAGAAGAGACAAAAAAATTAACCAATTATACAAAGTTCGATATTAAATTCCCATCCCTGGGCAACGAAGCCATCATTTATGAAAATGGCGGATATCTATATTATTTCGATCTGAACTCCCGGATTCCTACAAAAATTGAAGTTCAAATAATGAACGACTTTACGGCCAGCCGGCCACAATGGAAAGATGGCAGTAAATCAATTAGAGGTGGATTCCCTTCGCCTGATGGAAAACGTGTTGTATTTGGTGCAAGAGGTGATGTTTTTTCGGTACCGGTAAAAAGTGGGATCACTAAAAATCTTACCAACAGCAATGGTTCTCACGAACGTAACCAGGACTGGTCGCCCGATGGAAAATGGATAGCCTTTATGTCGGACAAAAGCGGCGAAAACGAAATTTACATCATGAAACCTGATGGAAGTGAAGAGCCTGTACAACTAACAAAAAATGCCGATACCTACATGTTTGGTTTTGAATGGGCACCTGATAGTAAAAAAATTGCCTGGACCGATCAGAAAAAAAGACTTCAGATTGTGGATATCGAAAGCAAAAATGTAACACTGGTTGATGAAATTGATGATGGTGAATTAAGAACCTACACCTGGACACCCGACAGCAAATGGCTGGCATATGTTAAGCCGAGCTTTGAGGAAGTAAACAGGATTTATATTTATAACCTTGAGAGCAAATCTGCCCAACCTGCAACCGACGAATGGTTTAGCTGCGGAAACCCATCTTTTAGCCCGGATGGTAAATATATGTATTTTACATCTATACGCTCGTTCAATCCAATATACAGCTGGACAGAATGGAACCATGCCTATAACGACATGATTAAGGTTTATATGCTAACCCTGACGAAAGATACCAAATCACCATTTGAACTCGAAAATGATGTTGTTGAGATTGAAGATGATGATGCAGAAGAAAAGAAAGAGGAAAAGGATA
>JAOZRY010000118.1:4660-7890 GCA_029939965.1 Bacteroidales bacterium
AAGGATACCGATGCTGAGGAAGACGAATTAAGTGTAAAAATAGATTTTGACGGTATTGATGAACGTGTGATTGAAATTACTGATAAAGCAGCTTCGTATTGGGGCTTAATTGCTGTTGAAGGTGGTTTATATTACACACGTTTTAAATCAGGCGATAAAGCCTCAACGTTTTATTATTTCGATTTGGATGATAAAAAAGAAACTGAACTTGGTAAAAGTCTGGGATATGTACTTTCGGGTAGTGGCAAAAAAATGCTTATCTCAAAAAGCGGCAAATGGGCTGTAATTTCCCCTCCCAAAAGCAAAGTAAAATTGGATGAATTCATTGATGTTTCAAGTGTTAAAATATGGGTTGATCCACGGGTAGAATGGCAGCAAATATATGATGAGTCATGGCGACAGATGCGCGATTTTTTTTACGATCCGAATATGCACGGTGTGGATTGGGATGCTATTTATAAAAAGTATAATGCCTTGATTCCGTATGTAAATAGTCGTTACGACCTAAGTTATGTAATTGGTGAAATGATTGGCGAATTAAGTGTTGGTCATGCTTATGTTAGTGGTGGCGACCGCATAAAATCAAAACGGATTAAAACCGGTTTATTAGGTGCTGAGTTAAGCCGCGATAAATCGGGATATTACAGAATTGACAAAATATTACCCGGCGAAAACTGGAATAAGGCTGTTCGCTCTCCACTTAGGGATGTTGGTGTTGATGTTGGTGAAGGTGATTTTATTGTTGCAGTAAACGGTGAATCAACAAAAGATATGGACGATATATATCGAGCACTGGTTGGTCAGGTTGGCAAAACAGTTGAACTTACCGTTAATTCATCAGCTTCAGAAAAAGATTCGAGGAAAATACTTGTTAAGCCTATTGCTGACGAAAGCGATCTTTACTACTATCAATGGGTTCGCGAAAATATAAGGAAGGTAAATGAGGCTTCAAACGGCCAGATTGGATATATTCACATCCCTGATATGGGACCACGGGGTTTGAATCAGTTTGTGAAATATTTTTATCCACAGATGCGCAAAAAAGCCCTGATTATTGATGATCGTGGTAATGGTGGTGGAAATGTTTCGCCAATGATTATTGAGAGACTAAAACGAGAACTTTCGATGATGCAGATGGGCAGGAATAATAATGGTAACCCCACACCCGGAGCCATGATACTCGGCCCCATGGTTTGTCTTATTGATGGATATTCGGCTTCCGATGGAGACCTTTTTCCGTATCAATTTAAAAAGCATAACCTCGGAAAACTTATTGGTGAGCGCACCTGGGGTGGTGTTGTAGGTATTCGTGGAAGCCTGCCATTTATTGATGGTGGCGATTTGCGTAAGCCTGAATTTGCACATTATAACGCCGAAGGCACCGACTGGATTATAGAAGGTTGGGGTATTGAGCCGGATATTGAGGTTCGCAACGATCCTTCTCTGGAGTTTGAAGGTATAGATGAACAGTTGAATAAAGCCATAGAAGAATTGCTCAACGACTTACGAAATAACCCACAAGAATATCCAAAGACTCCACCGTTTCCGGATAAATCGAAATAAACGATGGTTGTGGTTGTCAGAAAAACCGGCGATCCACAAAACAAAAAACAGCCCGAAAGATTTCTTTCGGGCTGTTTTTGTATAAGGTAACCTCTAAAAATATTATTTATCCGATTCAATAATTTCAATAATTAACATGAATATCTAAAACCGTCCTCTCAAATCTCCATGGTACTTAATTTTACTAACATCCACATTATCATCATTAAGCCAGTCGGGGGGCTGGCCATCTGCAAGCCCAAGCTTTTCGCGCTCTCTGTTCAGCTCATCTGCTGCATAAGAGTACACCATTTCGGCCGAAATTACTCCGGGAATCTGCTTAATCTTAGTAAGGGATTGTATTTCATCATTAACAGATTCTCCTTCAAGGGTTACAATTAATCTTCCATCTCCTGAACTTAAATGGTATTCGCAAAATTCAATCTTATTCAACTGACTTATTATCTGCTCTTCGTGCTTAAGGTTAACACACACCACTATACTCGAAATATTCATTTCTAAATTTTTTATTTTATTACTTATTTGAACTGTGTTAAATCCCACCAACATATTTTTCCATCTTCGCCGGCAGTAATTAAATTGTTATCGTAGAATTTTATCTGCGTTACAATTCCTTCATGTCCAATCAAATTGGCCACTTTACGTTTTGTTTTAATATTGAAAAGTGCAAGTGCATTTGTTTCATCTTCATTATATATCAACAAATCTGCCTCCTCGTTCATACCCAGACTATATATTAAAAATCCGGATTCGGTATGCCACCCCGATCCTGTGAGTTTATTGTAAAGAGCCAGCCTACGATCTTGTCCGCCTCCTACTATTATGTTTTTACTAAAACTTACCCGATTAACTTTATCAACGTTTTCTGAGGAAAATGTATCAATGACCTCTCCGTTATTCAGGTTGATCAATGAAATGGTTCCACTTTCATCACCAATAATTATTTGGGTTTTTGTGTCGTTCAAATCCATATCGGAAAGAGCGTAATGGCCAATCGGTTTGCGATAAATAATTTCCTTAGTTTCGTAATTAAAAAGTATAATCTCACTACTAAGCAAAGTAAGAACAATGTGATTTGGTTTTACTATCCTGGCCTCGGTAATTATCCATTTTTTTTCGGTGTCCTTAATAACGTTTTCGATCTTCCGGTCGTCAACTACAAATACATTCTGATAACCTCTCTCTCCCTGTGCAACCAATATAATTTTTCCGGTATTTTCATCTTTATCCAAACAAGTAATTTTTGCCTGAATTTTGTCTCCCATAAAATCTGTTATTTTCGGGATTATTAGTGAGTAGGAAACAGTTTTGGTCTTGTAGTCAATACAAATCAGTTCTCCACTGTTGCCAACAATAAATATATTTTCACCATCAAGAAAAAAATCCTCAACACTTCCATCCATCTGTATGGTGCGGTATGGTTCTATATCCTGACATCTGATATACTGTAAAGAAAACAGGCCAACGAAAAAAAACAGAAATAACCTTACCAAAAACATATTATATCGTTTATTTTTTTGTTCTACCCCCCATCCTATGGCAGGAAAAAGTATTTATAAAATAACACTCTCCACTCATTCGCTAATCGAGTGTAATTAGTGTGCATCAAAAAACGCCGATATCATCGTTGAACTTGTGTTGAAAACAGTCATTTACATTAGTAAACT
>JAOZRY010000737.1 GCA_029939965.1 Bacteroidales bacterium
TACCCCAAAATGCTCAAGAATAAAAAAGAATAGAAAATGGCAAAATATAAAGATCAGATGGTCAACCGCGAAATTAGCTGGTTGCATTTCAACAAACGTGTGCTTCAGGAGGCCAGAGACGAATCCACACCACTTTTGGAACGCTTAAAATTTCTTGGGATTTTTTCGAACAATCGTGATGAATTTTTTCGGGTTAGAGTTGCCACACACACACGTATGCTCAATGTCGAAAAACTGGATTATTCCATAAAAACTTCTCCCAAGAGGATGTTGCACGATATTCAGGAGATTGTTGCCGAGCAGGAAAAAGTTTTTACCCAAACTTATGAGGAGATTGTTAAGAAATTAGCGACACAAAATATATTTATTATTGCCGAAGATCAACTCAGCGAAGCACAAGCAGAGTTTGTTACCGATTATTTTCATAACGAGGTGCGTACACTTCTGTTCCCAATCATGTTAGAAAATCTTGTGGATCCAACAAGTTTGGAAGACAGGTCTATTTACCTCGCTGTACATTTGCAATCGAGCACCAAGCCCGGCAAAGAAGAATTTTCGATTGTAAAGGTACCTTCACCACCTTTATCCAGATTTCTGATACTACCGAAAGAAAACGGAAAAACGTTCATCATACTATTGGATGATGTAATCAGACACGGACTGCCTTATGTTTTTTCACTTCTCGGGTACGATACATATAATGCGTACACCATAAAGATTACCCGCGATGCGGAGTTAGATATTGATAATGATGTGCAGAAAAGTTTTCTGGAGATAATGACCGAAAGCATTAAGCAACGTGAATGGGGAACACCGGTAAGATTTGTTTTCGACCGTTCCATTCCATCGCATTTTTTAAAAAAAATCAGAAAAAAACTACATCTTTCCGATGATGACAAGCAACGTGGCGGCGGTCGTTATCATAATTTTAAAGATTTTATGGGATTTCCCAAAGTTGGCCCTCCCAGCCTCGTTTATCCTGCATCTCCCCCTTTACAACATAAAGACCTTCAACCCAACCGGAGTATCTTTGAGGTGATTAGAAAAAAGGATATCATGTTACACTATCCTTATCAATCGTTTCACTATATAGTGGATTTGCTACGCGAGGCCTCTATTGATCCAAATGTACGATCGATAAAAATGACTTTTTACCGTGCTGCCAGCAAGTCGAATGTGATGAATGCCCTGATGAATGCTGCTCGTAACGGCAAGTCTGTAACTGTGTTTTTGGAATTACAGGCTCGTTTTGATGAAGAAGCCAACATATACTGGGCTGAACAATTGCAAAAAACCGGCGTGAAAATTTTACCTACAATTCCAGGAATGAAAGTACACAGTAAACTCATTCTTATCCGCCGGAAAGAAAACCAGCAAAATGTATATTACGCCAATGTGAGTACCGGAAATTTTAACGAATCAACTGCAAAAGTTTATGCCGACGATAGTTTACTAACAGCCAATCAGAATATTACCACAGAAGTGTATAAGGTTTTTCAGATGCTCGAAACCCGCTATCATATACCAAAATTCAAAGAGCTGATTGTATCCCCTTTTCACACACGCGCTTTTTTTATTAATAAAATAAATCGTGAAATAAGAAATGTTAAAGAGGGAAAAGAAGCCTGGATTATTATTAAACTGAATAGCCTTGTTGACAAGAAGATTGTGCGTAAATTATACGATGCCAGCACAGCAGGTGTAAAAATAACAGTAATTGCACGCGGAATTTGCATTCTGATTCCGGGTTTACCGGGAGTAAGCGAAAACATTGAAGCTTTCAGTATCGTGGATAAATTCCTTGAACACTCCCGGATTTATGTTTTTTGCAACGATGGGAATAAGGAGTTTTATATCGGATCTGCTGATTGGATGCAACGCAATTTTGATCATCGTATTGAGGTTACAATTCCCATTTACGATAAGGATATTCAGGAGGAGTTGTGGACTATACTTCAGATACAAATGAAAGATAATTGTAAGGCCCGGTTATTGGGACAGGACACCATTAATAATTATAAAGATGCCGGCACAGAAAAAAGGATCAGGTCACAATTTGAAACCTATAGTTTTTTTTATGATAAACTCAAAACGCAGTAAAAAGTGGTTCTACTGCAAATTTAGTGGAA
>JAOZRY010000119.1 GCA_029939965.1 Bacteroidales bacterium
CTCCCTGCTCTCCGCCCTCCTAACATCTTAAAACAAAAACATATTTTTCCGCATCATTTCAATATCAAAATACTATTTTTGTAGCAATTAAAAATTTAAAATTTATAATTATGAAAAAAGGATTACTATTTGCAGTTATGTTTTTTATTGCCGTATTTTCTTCGGCTCAAACAGATCTGTTCTTCTCAGAATATTGTGAGGGTTCAGGAAACAACAAAGGTGTTGAAATTTACAACCCAACCAATGCAGCCATCGACCTAAACGACTACTGGGTAGTTAGGTATAGTAACGGAGCTGCTGTTTTTACAGAAGGCGGTGTAACTAATTTAGTTGGCGTTATTGAGCCTTATTCTACTTTTGTTTTGGTTAACGGACAAACAACCAGTACACCATCATCACCGGCTTGTAGCCCTGAGATGCAAGCACTTGCCAACCAGCTCGACGGAGATTATCCTGCCCCAACGTACATGAATGGGAATGATGCGATTGCATTAATTACAACCCCGGATGGTGAAACTCCAAATGCAAATAATGTTACAGCTATTGATTTGATAGGCCAAATTGGACTGGGAAGTCTTATTTCGGGTGAAACCGGTTGGTCGTATGTTCAGGATTCGACAATTACCTACAATAACGCCGCCGGCGACCCCATACAGGGAAAGGTAATCAATTATATTGTTCAAAAATATGCTGTTAATGGTTCGGATTTTGGCCCCTTCTGGATGTCGTGGACTTCGGGTCATTCACTTATCCGCAAACCAAATATTATTCAGGGTACGTTGTCCAATCCGGATCCTTTTATTGTAAGTATGGAATGGGATACAGTTCCTGCTCAATTAGATACAGCTGGTTATTATTCTTATGAAGATATTTGGGATAACCTCGGGTCGCATTCTTGTGTTGCTGATCCTAATTATGCCGCTGTTAATGAATTAGATTTAAATGTAAAACTCAATATCTTCCCCAATCCTGTTGAAGCGGAATATTTTACTATTTCATCAGATATAAAAATGGAATCGGTACAGGTATTTGATGTGATGGGTAGAGAAATTTATAATGAAGTGTTTAATTCTTCTCAGAATAAAGTTGATGTTGTTGTTGGAAACCAATTACATGGTGTTTACCTTGTAAGAGTTGGTTTGTCGAATAATAAAGTTGCGGTTCAAAAGATTCTTATTAAATAGTTTTTTATAATTATTTAATCGAATAGTAATAAACACCTGTTTATGAGTACTCATTCATTACAGGTGTTTTTTTTAACTTTTAATGCTACAATTATGAAAACCAAAGTTTTACTTATCTCACTTTTTTTGGCCTATTCTTTTGCTGTTTTTGCTCAAAAGCGAAACGTAAGTGGAGTAGTGAAGGATTCCTTTTTAGGGGAAACAGTAGTTGGGGCTAATGTGCTTATTAAAGGTACACTAACAGGTGTAGTTACTGATATTGAAGGGAAGTTTACACTTGATCTGGAAAAGGGTAATTATACCCTCGAAGTTTCCTATGTGGGTTACATAAGTACCACAAAGGATATTGTTGTTGGCGACAAACCAATTTACCTCACCTTCACTTTGGAAACATTTGAGTTGGATGAAGTCTCCATTATTGGTGATGTAGCCCGTTCGCGAGAAACACCGGTAGCTTTTACCACATTGCTTCCTGCTAAAATCGAAGAACGTTTGGCAGGACAAGATATTCCAATGCTGCTGAATAAAACTCCCGGCGTTTACGCTACCCAGCAGGGTGGTGGCGATGGCGATGCCCGTATTACCATACGGGGTTTCAGTCAGCGAAATGTGGCAGTTATGCTCGATGGCATTCCGGTAAATGATATGGAAAATGGCTGGGTGTATTGGTCCAACTGGTTTGGACTCAACGCTGTTACACGTAGTATTCAGGTACAGCGCGGGCTGGGAGCTTCCAAGCTTGCATTGCCTTCGGTGGGTGGTACAATGAATATTCTAACCAAAGGCATCGAAAATAAACGTTCGTTGAGTATCGAACAAGCATTTGATATACAAGGAAAATCGACCACTAACTTGGGTTTTACCTCAGGAAATTTAAAAGGTGGTTGGAGTGTTACCCTTGCAGGTGCCTTTAAAAAAGGAAATGGATGGGTTGATAAAACAGATGTCAAGGCCTGGTTTTTCTTCGCGAAAGTTGATAAGCGCTGGGGAAACCATATTACAAGTCTTACCGGTTTTGGAGCCCCACAATCGCATACTCAGCGGAGTTATAAACGCTCGATAGCTGCTTACGATACTAAATATGCCAATGAACAAGGGGTTACTTCCGAAGATTATCCTGAAATACAAAATCAGGGTATTGGGTATAACCAGCATTGGGGTTTTTTGCAGCGTGATGCCGAGCAATGGAACAGTGATTATACCGAGAGGATAATTAACCCTAATGCCAGCAGAGATGTGCTCAATGAAAAAACAAATACCTATTTCAAGCCTCAGTTTAGTCTGCGCGATTCATGGAATGTAAGCCCCAGATTCATGTTGTCCAACACATTCTATGTTTCGTTGGGTACCGGTGGTGGCGAAAGAACCCGAAACAGCCTCAAAAACACAAACTTGATTACTGCCGAAAATATTGAAAATGATCCCGAAACCTTCCGCTCAGATGAAATTGGACAGATTAACTGGCAGAGCATTTATGATCAAAATTCAAAACCTACAAATACCGGATTTGGCTGGACTTATCCTATAAACCCCACTTACAGCGACAAACTTTATTATTCTAACAACTACCTTGTTCAAAGTAATAACAATCATACATGGTACGGCTTGTTGTCAACTTTTAACTACAAGGTAAACAATAAGATTGACTGGTCGGGTGGAGTAGATTTGCGGTCTTACAAAGCTGAGCATTATATGGAAATTACTGATTTGATGGGTGGTGATTATGCCGTTGATGAATATGATAAGCGTAATGATTATGATTCTAATCCTCAATTAGCTGTAAAGCATGTTGGCGATAAGGTGTATTTTTATAATGATGGTCTTGTAAATTGGGGGGGGGTATTTACTCAATTGGAGTATAAAACAGGAGCAATTAGCACTTTTGTAAACCTTACAGGCTCTGTAAGCGGGTATAAAAAAATTGATTATTTCGGCGACAATGAATCCGATTGGAAATATAAACCCGGGTTTACGGTGAAAGCAGGTGCCAACTATAATATGAGCGAGCGCAGTAATGTGTTTATCAATTTAGGATTTTTATCCAAAACCAGAGATTTCAAGTATTATTTCCAGGGCTATACAGCTAATTTCCTTCCTGATTCAATTACCAAAAATGAGCGTGTAAAAGCCTTAGAATTGGGGTATTCTTATGCCAGCCATAAATTTACTGCAAATGTAAATGCCTATTATACCAAATGGGAAAATAAACCTACAAATCAGATTAGGGGTAAATGGAATGACGAAAACACCTATGGAGATATTCCGGGAATGGATGCTTTGCACATAGGTGTGGAGCTGGATTTCGTATATAAAATTTTAAACAATCTCGATTTTCAGGGTTTGATTTCATTAGGCGACTGGACATGGGATAAGAAAATTGAAAACCTCCAAATGTATTATACCGATAGTAACAAGCCTGCCACCACTTTAAGCTTTGATGCTACTGGTATTCATGTGGGTGATGCAGCTCAAACACAATTAGGAGCCAGTATGCGATACGAACCAATTAAGGGCTTATATATTGAAGGTGGTGTTACCTATTTTGACAGATATTTTTCAGATTTTAATCCGGAAGATTGTACCGACACTCTTGGTAATCCGGTAGAATCATGGAGAATCCCGTCTTATGCATTGGTCGATTTTCATGCCGGTTATCGTTTTAAACTTAATAAACTGGATAAATTTGGCTTTACACTCAAATTTAACGTCCTGAACCTGCTTAATACAGTTTACATTTCAGATGCCAAAAATAACGATACCTATATTCAAAGACCTTTCAATTCTTTTGATTCACGTTCTGCATCTGTATTTATGGGTGGCCCACGCCAATTTGTCGCTTCACTTAAAATATCAATTTATTAATCTAAATAATTATTAGTATGAAAAATGTATTTATCATTATTTTTCTGTTTCTGGGAATAATTTCGGGAAACCATGCACAAAACAATATTCTCGAAGCTCGCGGGATGCCCGAAGGAACAGAAGTAACAGTAAAAGGAATTGTAACTAATGGTTCAGAGTTTGGAATCATCCGCTATTTTCAGGACGAAACTGCCGGAATTGCTGCTTATGGTTCAGCAATTGAAAACACCAACAGGGGCGACACAATTACAGTTACCGGAATCCTGAAAAACTACAACCAGTTACTCGAACTCGATCCCATTTCATCAGTAGAAGTTAATTCATCAGGTAATCCTTCGCCGGAGCCGATCTTGTTGACCCCAAATCAGATTTCGGAGCCTTACGAAGGAATGCTTGTAAAAGTGAATGATGTTCTTTTTAATGATGCCGGTTTGCTATTTACGGGGAATAATAAATACGAGTTTACTGCTAATGGGCAGACAGGCTATGTTTATGTAAAAAATGGTCAAAATATAGTGGGAACAGTTATTCCTACCGGTGAGGTGAACGTCACTGCTATTTGTTCACAATACCATTACAGCAATCCAAATGATGGTTATCAGTTGCTTATGCGCGACCTTGACGATATTAACAATACTAGTTCCATATTTCTTACCGGAACATTAGTAAATACAGAATTTACCTATACATCGCTCGATTTTAGCTGGATAACAAATATTGAAGGAACAACTGAAATGTTTTATGGCTCTACAGAATCAAGCGTAAATACAAACCATATTACTTCCACTGGCGTAAATACAAATCATACCATAAGTATTTCAGGTTTAAGTGCCGGTGAAATTACATGGGTACAGGCATTTTCAGTAAATGGAATCGATACTGCTAAATCGGCTCTTTCCTCTTATGCAACTATTTCTAATTCGAGCGGTGAAATGATTGCCTATTTCAATACACCCGTTGATGTTTCTTATTCTAATGGAGTAGATGCCATTTATCTGCATGAAACGATGGATGACACACTTATTCAGTACATAAACCGAGCAAAATACACCATCGACTTTACTATTTATAATTTTAATAATACCGGAATTAGTAATATTAGTGATGCGCTGATAGCTGCTGCTGACAGGGGGGTAAGGGTTCGTGTAATTGGATGTGGAACTACCCTGAATCTTGGGATTGATGAGTTGGAAGGAACTGCTTGTCATGTGCTGATTGGCCCGGACGATTCGCAACGTGATGGCATAATGCACAACAAATTTATTATTTTCGATGCCCAATCATCAGATCAAAACGAACCCTTGGTTTGGACCGGCTCAACCAACCTTACCGATGGCCAAATTAATGTGGATGCAAACAATGTGATTATTGTGCAGGATCAAAGTTTGGCGAGAGCCTACCAGATTGAGTTTGAAGAAATGTGGGGTTCTGCGGGAGATGAGCCTGACCCTGCTAAAGCACTTTTTGGATCGGCAAAACGGAATAATACACCACGCGAATTTATGATTGGTGGCAAATATGTAGAGTGCTTTTTTAGCCCTTCCGGTGGCGTAAATAGCAAAATTGTGGATGTAATAAACACAGCCGATAACGATTTGAGTGTTGCCACCATGCTTATAACTCGTACTGAAATGGCCAATGCTATTGCCGATCAAAAGGCAGCTGGAGTTGCCGTAAATGTGATTACAAACGATGAAAGCGGGAATAGTACTACAGTAAATCAGATTCTTCAAAACGCGTTGTCAACACACAATACTTTCGATATTGTAACCAACGGGCTGCTTCACCATAAATTTATGATTGTCGATCAGTACGCCCCAAGTATGGATCCGATTGTTTTTACAGGATCGCATAACTGGAGTGCTTCAGCGGATAATAATAATGATGAAAATACACTGGTAATTCATGATGCAACACTTGCAAATATTTATTATCAGCAATTTGTAAAACGTTTTGTTGATAACCTTGGTGTTTTAATCGAACTTACCGATCCTCCAACTGCCGTTAATGATAGTGTTGAAACCGGAATTGAGCAGAAGATTACGGTTTCTGTTTTAGAGAATGATATCATGCAGGCTCCGGTTACTTTGGAAATTGTACAACAAGCAACTCAAGGCGTGTCTGAGATACCTTTTTCCAACCTCAATGTTATTGATTACACACCAGACGATGGCTATATTGGACTTGATTCAGTTGTGTACAAAATTACATACACGGCAGATGAAACGCTTTTTTCTACAGCAACGGTTTATATTGATGTGGTTGATGGTTCCGGTATAGGAGATATTGAAGGAATTAGTTGCCTGAGTGTTTATCCTAATCCGGTAAAAGATCAGTTCAATCTTTCTTTTTATGCAACCGAAAATACCGTTATAAGAATGATAATTTGCGATTTGGCCGGGAAAGAATTTTTACTTCAAGAGTTGAATGTGCAATCAGGAAATAATCAGTTTACAATCCAAAATCATAAATTGGCTGGCGGTGTGTACTTGCTAAAGCTAAGCCATCAGAGTGTGAGTAGTTATACAAAACTTATTGTTAGATAATATTCTGGTAAAAATGAGTGCTACAAAATAGCTGCTTTTATACCTAAGGGCAGCTATTTTCGTTTCAGTCATTTTGTGTCTTTGTTTGTTAAAAGAATTTACGACCGGGAAACTTTGTGTACTTCACAAGATATTTTTATTTGGTTTGAAAAATAAAGGATTTTTTAAAATTATTGACACAAAAGAATTATTGCAAAAAGCACTTGATATCAAAGCATAACGATTAAATAAATAAAAACTGTGAATTCAAAATGGCAAATAAACTCGTAATTATTCCCACATACAACGAAAAAGAAAATATCGAAAACATTATTCGCTATGTCTTTAATCTTGATGGAAAATTCCATATTCTTGTTGTAGAAGATAACTCGCCCGACGGAACTGCCGATATTGTAAAACGGCTAATGAAAGAATTTCCCGAATCGCTTCACATACAGGAACGTAAAGGAAAACTTGGTTTGGGCACGGCTTACATACATGGTTTTAAATGGGCGTTGAAACGCGATTACGAATATATTATCGAAATGGATGCCGACTTTTCGCACAATCCCGATGATCTTTCACGGTTGGTTGAAGCCTGCGAAAAGGGTGCTGATGTGGCCATCGGTTCCAGGTATGTAGATAATGTGATTCGAGTGGTAAACTGGCCAATGGGAAGGGTGATGATGTCGTATTTTGCCTCCAAATATGTAAAAATTATTACCGGATTAAAGATTGCGGATTCTACAGCCGGGTTTGTTTGCTACAACAAAAAGGTACTCAATACAATCTGGTTCGATAAAGTAAAATTTATAGGTTATGCTTTTCAGATCGAGATGAAGCTAACTTCGCACAAGCTGGGATTTAAGGTAGTAGAAGTGCCTATTATTTTTACCGATCGCAAAGAGGGAACATCCAAAATGAGTAGCGGCATTTTTAAAGAAGCTATTTTTGGTGTGATGAAGCTTGCATACAAAAAAATAAAACCACGACCAGGTTTGTAGTGCATACATCAATTACAAAATTAAGATGCGTAATAAAGGCTATAAATAATTGCCTTGATAATTGTAAAATCAAGCAACACAGCTTTTATTGAAATTTTAATTATTTGAAATTCATAAAGAAGATTTAATGGCAAATTGGGAATTAGCTGTATGCGGAAATAATATTTTTCAAATAGCCTTTTAATTTACAAAACTAACCAACATGTTGTTTGCATATTTTGTTGTCAGTTTCCCGCTTTGCGGTTTCAATTATAAATCATAAATCATAAATCATAAATCATAAATCATAAATCATAAATCATAAAT
>JAOZRY010000738.1 GCA_029939965.1 Bacteroidales bacterium
TTCAATGCTTCAATGCTTCAATGCTTCAATGCTTCAATGATTCAATGCTTCAATGCTTCAATGCTTAAATGACTCTCTCCTTATCGCATTGTCTCCTTATCGCATTGTCTCCTTGTCGCATTCCATCATTATAAACAAACTTATAGCAGAACAACAGAATTATTGTTTACCACTAAAATGGTAGTAGAACCTTATTAGTTAGTGATGGCAAAAGGAAAAAATAACAAACCGCACATCGGCATCTTCGGCAGAAGGAATACCGGAAAGAGTTCGTTCATCAATACACTTGTCGGACAAGAGGTTGCCATAGTTTCTGAACAAGCAGGAACAACCACCGACCCGGTTAAAAAATCTATTGAAATATTTGGTATCGGCCCTGCCATAATTATTGATACAGCAGGTATTGATGACACTGGCGAACTTGGAAACAAGCGCATTGATAAAACGATGGGAATTATAAAAACGGTGGATTGTGCTGTGTTGATGATAAGCGGAAATATGTTTGGGGAGTTTGAAAAGGATTTGGTGAAATACTTCAATTCATGGGATGTGCCCTATATTATCGTTCATAATAAGTCCGATGTAGAACCAATGGATGAGAGATTGGAACAGAAAATTGGTGAACTGATTAAAACTCCGGTTTTGGACTTTAGTACAATAAATCCTCAAAACATTGAAACAATTACTGATAATATTCAAAAAATAATTCCTGCTTCAATTTTTCAAAAATCTTCCCTTATCGGCGATTTGGTTAAGAAAGGGGATTATGTTTTACTTATCACTCCCATCGATAATGAAGCTCCTGACGGACGCATGATCCTGCCACAGGTTATGGCCATCCGCGATGTACTCGACCACGATTGCATTAATATTGTTTTAAAGGAAGATCAGGTGGAGGATTTTTTCAGGACAACTTCCATAAAGCCTGCTTTGGCTATTACCGATAGTCAGGTGTTTAATAAAATGAAAAATATTGTTCCGGCAAATGTTCCGTTTACAAGCTTCAGCATTATGCTTGCCCGGCATCGTGGCGATTTTAAAAAATTTCTGGAAGGGACACCAATAATTGATGACTTGAAGGATGGCGATAAAGTACTGATTCTTGAATCTTGCACCCACCAGGTGAATTGTGACGACATTGGCCGGTTTAAAATCCCGAAATGGTTAAAAGAACATACCGGAAAAGATTTGCAGTTTGTGGTTGTTTCAGGGTTAAATGAAATTGCAAATAAAATTACCGATTACAGCCTTGTAGTGCAATGTGGAGGGTGCATGGTAACAAAGAGACAATTAAAAAACAGGTTGAAACCGGCCATTGATGCAGGTGTTCCCATTACGAATTATGGAATGACCATCGCCTGGATAAATGGAATTTTCCGAAGAGTAACCGAACCATTCAGATTAGTATATGCTTAACCGTATTTGCAAAATATTAGCCAAAGAAAAATTAAGTAAAGAAGATGTTCTCGCTTTGCTTAAAGTGAAATCGTTAGAGGGGAGAAACCTGATTTTAAACAAAGCAACCGAAATCAGGAGCCAATTTGTTGGTAATAATGTTTACCTCCGGGGTTTGATAGAGTACTCTAATATTTGCCGCAAAAACTGTTTCTACTGCGGGATAAGAGCCGGCAACCCTAATGTATCGAGATATAATATTTCTGAACAAGACGTTTTGAAATGTGCCCAACATGCTTATAAAAATAATTACGGCTCAGTTGTAATTCAGTCGGGAGAAAGAACTAATAAAGACTTTGTTGAAAAGATCACATATTTATTAAAAGAGATTAAAAAATTATCGAACGGTAAATTGGGGATTACCCTGTCGTGTGGGGAGCAAAGCCGGGAAACTTATCAGAAATGGTTCGACAGCGGTGCGCATCGTTATCTCCTGCGTTTCGAGAGTGCCGACCAGGATTTGTACAATAACATCCATCCAAAAAATAACCTGCACAACTTCAACAATCGAATGGCTGCATTGAAAGATTTAAGAGAAGTGGGCTATCAGGTTGGCTCAGGTATGATGATCGGACTTCCGGGCCAAACCATCGAAAACCTTGCTAACGATCTGTTTTTGTTAAAGCGATTAGATGTGGATATGGTTGGTTTGGGACCTTA
>JAOZRY010000120.1 GCA_029939965.1 Bacteroidales bacterium
TTTGTTTTCATATCGGATAAATTTAAGAACAAATATTAATTTGCCTCAAATATAAAAAGGATATCCGAAATTCGAGTTATTTTTAAGCATTATTTTGTCACTGCATCCATCCAAATCCGAGTCCATAAAATCGCCGGTAATAATTTCGTCTGTGTTTTTAAAAGTCTCTTGAATATTTATTGCCCCTTGTTTTACAAGTTTGTTACACGAAAAAGAAACGCTCCACCCAGTTGTTATTTCCATAAAAATACTTGCTTCCGGAATATCGATATTTGAACTATTGGTATATAATCCGGTGGAATTTCCATTGATGGTGAAATATTGTTCTGTGAGTTTTTCGGGTTTCAAAAAGCCTTGTGTCCAGTATATTTCTTTGTTGCCGGAGTACTGTATTATGGTCTGGTGGTTATTGGAAAAAGAGATTTCGCTTAAAAAAATGAATTTTTGTGTGCCTGTCGAAAAATCTCCTGTATTGGTGTACGATGCAGTGCCGTTTAAATTGATTTCGTTTACCATGTAGTTAGAAAAATTAGCCTGGATAGTGGCACTATCTAATTGGAAGTTTTTATCAAGCACTGCTTCTATTATTCCTGACTTATGCTTAAAGTCAGGTGCTACAATGCCATCTCCATAATCAATGGTGTAATTTGTAATTCCTATTAAAGTATCAAATACCCTGAAAACCGTTGCACTGTCTATTATGGCTGTGTTGTTGTTTATCAGAGCTGTATCGTAGATTATTTTGTGCAACACCGCAAAAATGCAGGTTGCGTCTAAGTCGGCATTTGTGTGTTCTGAGGCCACCTCGGCTGCCTTTACAAATTCGGTAGTATCCTCCTTTTTGCAAGATGATAGTAGTAATGTTAAAAATAACATGGTTAACGATGCAATTGTTAATAGCTTTATTATAATGTGTGGCTTTACCGAAATTGTCATATTTTGATTTATTGTACTGTTTGCTTTGGTTAACGAATGATATTAAAAATGATTTTATGGAATTTAAAAATCTCTCATTCATTTTAATTTAAAGGTAGTTTTGCAATCTAAAATTATTAAGTAATGAAGAAACAAGACCTATTTTTTCTTGCAGGAGTAATTATTTTTTTTCTGCCTTTTTTTCTTTCCGATGCTTTGTACGATTTCTACAAACAGTTTAATCACGAGCATCCATTTCTGATTAGCTTCATCAAATTTGCCATATTGTCAACTTTGGGCGAAGTTATTGGTCTGCGCATTAGAGCCGGTAAATATTCGCAACCGGGATTTGGAATTTTACCAAGAGCAATAGTATGGGGGTTTTTGGGTGTTGGAATCAAAATGGCATTCATCATTTTTGGAGCAGGAGCTCCTTACATTTTAACTGTTTTTGGTATTGAATTTCCAACATCAAACCCATCTGAAATACTAAATCAAAACTTTTTTAAAACATTTTCCTGGCTTCAGGTTTTAACGGCATTCACTATAAGTGTTACAATGAACACATTTTTTGCGCCCGTTTTTATGACCATACACAAAATTACCGATAGCCATATTATTGAAACAGGAGGCTCATTAAAAGGTTTTTTTACCCCCATTAATTTTGGCAGGATACTGCAAACCATAAACTGGAAAGTGCAATGGGATTTTGTATTTAAAAAAACCATTCCGCTGTTTTGGTATCCGGCACACACCATAACTTTTTTGCTCCCCTCCGAATTCAGAATTTTGTTTGCAGCATTTTTGGGTATCGTTTTGGGGGTTTTTCTTTCTATTGCCAGTTTAAAATCGAGGAGTTAAGGGCTTGCTCAAAAAATTTGTTCATAAACTATCAATGTGTACTGCATGTGCCAGGTAATTTCTTTCTTCACTAACCAATAGTTGATATTGGATTTTGATTTTGTTTTGGTAACCACTTGAAACAAAACGCATTGGAGAGGCTGTTTTTATACAATAAACCAATAGTGTTTATCAAGTGTTAATACAATGTACTTTTACAAACATAATTATTAAACATTTTAATCTAAATAATTCTTATGAGAAACATTTTCGTTTTAATTAGCTGTATTGCATTTTTAATATCAAATTTACTAACGGCTCAGGTAACAACCGATCCGGCAGTTCCTATAGCCGACCAATCGGTTACTATTATTTTAGATGCAACCGGAACCGGCCTCGAAGGATATACCGGCAATGTGTATGCACATACAGGTATTACCAAAAATGGAGCACAGTGGCAAAATGTAATAGGTGATTGGGGAGTTAATTCATCGCAACCTTTATTAATAAATATTGATACCGACCTGTACAAACTTGAAATTACTCCCACGATCAGAGAGTTTTACAGTGCCGGTTCAGAAGATGATATTACAGAAATATGTATAGTTTTCAGAAGTGCTGAAGAGCCGTATTTGCAAACTATGCCTGATATTTTTATCGAAGTATTTGAGATTGAGTTAAACATTGTTCTCATATCACCCGATATTTCACCATTTTTTGTAGAGCCGGGCGAAACTATTACGGTAACTGCTGAGTCGATGCTGTCGGATTTATTGTCGCTGTATGTTGATGATGTTTTAATAACCAGTACTTCGGGAACTATGATTAATGAAACCATAACCGCATCAACCGACCAGGATACCAAACACTGGATAAGAGTTGTGGCCACGGAAGGTGAAAATATGGTTGCCGATTCAAATTATTATTATGTGCGTGGCGAAAATACTATTGAAGATTTGCCCGAAGGAGTAGTTGATGGAATTAATTATATCGACGAACAAACCGTAACACTTGTACTGCAGGCACCATACAAAAACAGCATTTATGCAATCGGCGATTTTAATGACTGGAGTGTTGATCCCGAATTTAGGCTTAAATGCAACATGGCTGATAACAACAATATTGAAACCCGCTACTGGGTAACCCTCGAAAATCTTACTCCGGGGCAGGAGTATATTTTTCAATATCTTGTTGACGAGTCCATAAAAATTGGCGATCCTTATGCCGAAAAAGTTAGCGACCCGTGGAATGATCAATACATAAATGAGGCAACATATCCCGGAATGCTGGATTACCCTGACGGACTTACCGATGGTATTGCCACTGTATTACAAACTAACCAGGAAGAGTATATGTGGCAGGTGGAGAATTTTCAGACTCCGGCTGTCGAAGATATGGTGGTGTATGAACTGCTGATTCGTGATTTTACTGCACAGCATACTTTCCAGAGTTTAATCGATACCATAGGTTATTTTAAAAGACTTGGTATAAATGTGATTGAACTTATGCCCGTTAACGAATTTGAGGGGAATAGTTCGTGGGGTTACAATCCAAACTATTATTTTGCTGTTGACAAATATTATGGCCCGAAGAATGATTTGAAGGCCTTCATCGACGAATGTCATGCCAACGAAATTGCAGTAGTAATCGATATGGTTTTAAACCATTCGTTCGGAACTTCGCCAATGGTTTTGCTTTATTGGGATGCACAAAATAATCAACCGGCAGCCAACAATTTATGGTTTAATCAGCAACCAACACACGATTATAATGTGGGGTATGATTTTAATCACGAAAGCCCGCAAACCCGTGAGTTTACAAAACGTGTAAATGATTTTTGGCTTACAGAATTTAATGTTGATGGTTTCCGGTTCGACCTATCCAAGGGGTTTACTCAAACCTACTCCGTTGGAAATATTGACCTATGGGGGCAGTACGACCAATCAAGAATTAATATTTGGAACGATTATGCTGCGGCCATTTGGCAAACTAATCCTGATGCCCGGATAATTCTTGAGCACTTCGCCGAAAATCCGGAAGAAATAGTTTTATCGAATAATGGTATGATGCTTTGGGGTAACTCGAACCACGACTACAACGAAGGAACTATGGGATGGACCGAAAATGGTAAATCTGATTTTTCATGGATTTCTTATCAGAAAAGAGGCTGGGACAATCCTCATGTTGTTGGATACATGGAAAGCCATGACGAAGAGAGATTGCAGTTTAAAAATATTACATACGGAAGAAATGTTAGTGGATACAATATTCAGGATTCAACAATTGGGATTGAAAGACTGGAGCTGGCAGCAGCCTTTTTCTTTACTATTCCCGGACCAAAAATGGTTTGGCAATTTGGCGAAATGGGTTACGATTATTCTATAGATTTTAACGGGCGAACAGGCGAAAAACCAATTCGCTGGGATTACCTTGATAATTGGCATCGTGAATATCTTTTCCATGTATATTCAGCACTTATTCAACTCAAAACAGAATACGATGTGTTTGGAACCAATGATTTTTCTCTTGATGTTCACAATGCCGAAAAATCGATTGTGTTGAGAAATTCGGATATGAATGCCGTGGTGGTTGGTAATTTTGGCATGAGCACTGCTGGTGTTACTCCCAGCTGGCCCAACGTAGGAACCTGGTACGAATTTTTTACGCAAACCCAATATGAGGTAAACAGCACAAACCAAACGGTTGAGCTGGAGCGGGGTGAGTACAGAATTTATACCACACAATACATCGAAAAACCGGAGTGGCTCAATACTTCAGTCGAAGAATTGAAAGGTGTTGCAAGTAATGCCAGATTCTCAGCCTATCCAAATCCAACTAATGGAGAAATAAATTTTATTATTAATCTAAATGCAGCTATTGACATAAATATTGATGTATTTGATGCTATGGGGAAAAAAGTAGCCGAAATTAACCGAGTAGATTTAAATGCCGGAAAAAATCAAATCAATTGGGATTCAGCAGGTAACCTTGAAAAGGGAATTTATTTTGCGTTTATTCGTTCGGGTTATTACAACGAAAGTATTAAATTTGTTGTCGAATAATTATTAAAATTTTAAACTATGAAGAGAAACGTATTGTATTTGATTATGGTTGGATTTGCATTAACAATTTTTACTTCTTGCAGCAAATCCAGTTTCGATTACCTCGGAAAAAGTTACCCACCCACTACTAACCCCGAAATTTTTATGCGGGATAAGGATGTGGAACACGACTATGAAGTGATGGGAAAAGTAACTGCAGAAGTGCCCTACAAAAAAAAGTTGAAGTATATCCAGGATAAAGTGATGAATCTGGCACGCCAGAATGGTGCTGACGCAGTTTTGTTTTCTGATGTTGGAATTCGTTCAACCGGTTATACCCGCGCGAGTGGAGGTGCATCCACAGGCGGAAAACGAGGTGTTTTTGGCGGAAGTGTGAGTAAAGTAGATGATAGCGAAGTAAAAACTGTTGATGCAATGTTGCTGAAATATAAAGATAAATAGTGTACGCCAGAAAACGCCGATATCATCGTTGGACTTGTGTTGAAAACAGTCATTTACAAAAGTAAACTCCTTGATTTTCAACACTTCGTCCGCCTCGATCTCAGCAATTTCTGATACCCACTTCCTAAAATATTGAGTTTTCGTGCAAAGACTAAATAGTGCCGTCTTTGATGAATGGAAAATGGCATCCTGCTTAGGATGCCATTTTTTTTATTAAAAATCCATACAATTTCTTGTAACGAAATTGTATGTCATTCTGTTATGCCTTTTCATTTGTAAAATAGAATTGTCGCATTTCATAATTCGGAAACATGAAGCAGGGTTCAATTGCCCCGTTCTTTAGAGTGGGGTAACACAATTTAGAATAAAAGACGCTGGCATTGCGTCAATATAGTTTAAGGCAAGTAAGGAGTTCTCAATTTTTGAAGTAGCAACTTACTCTTAAAAATACGGTGCATTTTCTACCGGAAAAATCCGTGGTCATTACGGTATTTTCCGTGCATTGATATTTCGGTGCATAGTACCGAAATAAAAAAAGAGTGTTGAGGTTTCAGCTTTCTATTTTCCTTCCTTACTTTTCTTTTTTCTTTTCCTCTCAGTTTCATCAAGGATGATTTTTCTGAGTCTGATTGATTTTGGGGTTACCTCAACATATTCATCGCCTTTGATATACTCCATTGCGTCTTCGAGCGAAAATTTTACAGCAGGGGCGATGGTGGCTTTATCATCAGTACCCGATGCTCTTACATTAGTAAGTTTTTTGGTCTTTATTACATTTATTCCCAAATCATCCTGACGTGTGTATTCGCCAATTACCTGTCCGGCATATATTTTATCGTTAGGTTCGATAAAAAATTTTCCACGATCCTGTAATTTATCAATCGAATAAGTGATGGCAATACCTGTTTCCATAGCAATGAGCGCCCCATTACGGCGATTCTGGATTTCTCCTTTCCAGGGTTCATAAGCTTTAAATCGGTGAGCAACAACAGCTTCGCCCTCGGTGGCAGTGAGTATAACGTTGGTCATGCCAATTAATCCCCTCGAAGGAATCGTAAATTCCAGGGCTGTACGGTCGTTGCGGGTTTCGATGTTTTCAATTTCACCCTTTCGTCGTGTCGCAATTTCTATTACCCTGCCCGAAAACTGCTCAGGAACATGCACAGTAAGCGATTCAACAGGTTCAAAAGTTTTGCCATCAATCTTTCGAATAAGAACCTGTGGTTGTCCAAGTTGAAACTCATAACCTTCGCGCCGCATAGTTTCAACCAAAATTGAGAGATGCAAAATGCCCCGGCCATAAACAAGTAGTTTTTCGGGCGAATCAGTTTCTTCAACTCTCAATGCCAGATTTTTTTCGGTTTCTTTAAATAACCGGTCACGAATATGACGGGAGGTAACATAAACACCTTCTTTCCCGAAAAAAGGCGAGTTGTTAATGGTAAATAACATACTCATGGTAGGTTCGTCAACAGCAATAGGGGTTAGCCCCTCGGGTACATCAAAGTCGGCTATGGTATCTCCAATTTCAAAATTTTCCAATCCTAATACAGCACAAATTTCACCAGCTTCAATTTCGGTTTTTACTTTTTCTTTGCTCAAACCCTCAAAACGATATAACTCCTTAATTATTGATTTTACTATTTTCCCATTACGTTTAACTACCGAAACGCGGTCACCCATTTTTATTGATCCACGAGATATTCTGCCTACTGCAATTCTTCCAAGGTACGACGAATAGTCCAGCGAACTTATTTGCATCTGTAGAGTTCCTTCCTTTTTTACCGGAGCGGGGATGTGCTCCAGAATAATATCGAGCAAATAGCTTATGTCGGTGGCTGGTTCCTTCCAATCAGACCCCATCCAACCTTGTTTTGACGATCCGTAAACTTCAGGAAAGTTTAGCTGATCTTCGGTTGCGTCCAAACTAAACATTAAATCAAAAACAGCTTCATGCACGATATCTGGCGAACAGTTGGGCTTATCAACTTTATTTATTACTACAATGGGCTTCAACCCTAATTCAATTGCTTTCTGTAATACAAATCTGGTTTGTGGCATTGGTCCTTCAAAGGCATCTACCACCAGCAATACACCATCTGCCATATTGAGTACACGCTCTACCTCACCACCAAAATCAGCATGTCCGGGGGTGTCGATGATATTGATCTTAATATCTTTATACCTAATAGCAACATTTTTGGATAAAATTGTAATTCCCCGTTCCCGTTCCAGATCATTGGAATCCAGAATCAATTCACCCATATCCTGGTTATCCCTGAATAGTTTTACCTGATGCAAAATGCGATCAACAAGTGTAGTTTTGCCATGATCAACGTGAGCGATGATGGCTATATTTCTGATATTGTACATGCTAAATTAAATTATTAAATATTGTGGAATAATCAGTAAGGATTCGATCAGTTAAAAAAAATTAGCCGGCAAAAGTACTATATTAACCAGCAGTAAAGGTTATGTTTTTCATAAGTTTTTCTTACCCGAACAATACCAGTATTTTGTAGCGGAATAGTCTTTATTTCAATTTATGATTTACGATTTACGATTTA
>JAOZRY010000739.1 GCA_029939965.1 Bacteroidales bacterium
TACAAACCTCAATTATGATGTTTTCATGTTGGATTACCGTGGTTTTGGGAAAAGTGAAGGTTCCATTAGTAATCAGGGGCAACTATACAACGATATACAAATTGCATATAACAAAATGAAATATGTATATAATGAAAATAATATTATTGTTCTGGGTTATTCAATTGGCACAGGACCTGCTACCAAAATTGCTTCAACAAACAACCCAAAATTATTAATACTTCAGGCTCCTTATTATAGTTTAAAAGATATGATGAGGCATACTTATCCAATAATTCCCACTTATATTTTGAAATATAAATTTGAGACAAATAAATACTTGAGGAGCTGTAAAATGCCAATTGTAATTTTTCATGGAAATCAGGACGAAGTTATTTATTACAACTCTTCAATCGAGCTAAAAAAGTTATTTAAGAATACAGATAGGTTAATAACACTCAACGGGCAAAGGCACAACGGAATGACAGATAATCCGGATTACAGAAATGAAATACAAACCGAAACGCTATAATTATGAACGACATAAAAAGTATTACCAAAACACTTACTGATTTTATTGCTGCACGCAACTGGGATCAATTTCACAATCCGAAAGACCTTTCACTTGCGCTTTCGATTGAAGCAGCAGAGCTGAACGAATTGTTTCTTTGGAAAAATCAGAAGGAGTTACATACTGTAAACGAAGAAAGAATAAGGGAGGAGCTGGCCGATGTTTTTGCCTATGCCTTTATGCTTGCCGCAAAATATAAATTCGATGTAAAAGAAATTATTATGGAGAAGATGGAAAAGAACGGCAAAAAATACCCGGTTGAAAAATCGAAAAATCTGGCTAAGAAATATACTGATTTTGAATAGTTGAGGTAAGATTAGTGTTTGTCTTTAAAGTAGCTTCCTTGCCATATCGTTGCCCCGACTTTCAAGTCGGAGTTGAATTGAAGGGTTGTTAACACTCCGCCCCCTCGCAGGAATCTCTACACTTTTCAAGTCCAGTTTTTCAACACCAATTTACCACTAAACCCACCTTTTTCACTCATAATGTGAGCTTTCTGTATGTCATTAAAAATAAATATCTTAGAAATCCTTCCTTTTAGATTTTCTTTGATTTAGAAAATTTAAGATTTCCTACGGTATCAAAAATAACATCATATTTTTCTTTTTTACTTAAAACATTTTCCTTTTTATAGTCAATAGCATTAACAACCCCCAATGTTTTAGCAAAACCAACATTATTAGTACTACAAACCCCTGTGGTTTTATGTCGTAATGCTTTGGCAATTTGGACAGCAGCACTTCCTACCCCTCCTGCACAACCATTAATTAAAATACTACTTCCCTCTTTAGTTTTAGCAATATCCACAAGAGCTTGATATGAGGTTAATGATACTAATGGCAGAGAAGCTGATTCTTCAAAACTGCTATTCCCTGGCTTTATGCTTATATCGTTTTCCTTAACTTTAACATATTCGGCATAAGTCCCCTCTTTTACTTTAACCTGAACAAGTATTTCATCTTCGTGAATTGCAGGTAATTCTACATTTTCAATACTCAGTACATCAACAGAGCCATAGCTTTTTGTAATTATTGCTTTCATATCTTTTATTAATGTTTAAAGTAAAAAAATTGATCGTGCAAAAATAAAGCGAAGTAATGGAACAGCAAATAAACAAATCCAATATACAAAACATCGTTTCCGGTTTACAATTGGTAGCGAAAACTATAAATATCTTTTTAATTTTGCTAAAATATTTTTCTAATTCACTCACAACTAAATACTCATACAATGAAAAGACTCTTACCTATTCTCTTCGCACTCTTCCCGGTGCTTTTTTGCACAGCACAAGTACAAAATATGAACCCTGACCCCAACGGCGATCCGTGGATTGTTGGTGGATTACGGGAATTAACACCGGCAGATTATCAGATGCTTTCGGAAATACCGCAATGGAAACCCGAAAACAAGGTTGATACAAAAGATTTACCCTTGCAGGTTGACAATACGATTAACCCGTGGTTTCGTCCGGTGTTTTCGCAAAGTGGTGGTTCGTGTGGACAAGCAAGTGGAGTAGGCTACAATTTTACTTACGAAATTGATTACGAACGACAAGTTCCGGCCA
>JAOZRY010000740.1 GCA_029939965.1 Bacteroidales bacterium
AGCCACCCCGTGAATTATGCCGAGCCTAAAAATCTCTTTTAAAAAAAACTGTGCTGTCGTGCAAAACAATTCACGGGGTGGCTTTCATGGATCGGCATTCGTTACCGGGTTTAAAATTTCGGTGCGCTACACCTTGTGTTTCTTTTTGTTTGGCTTTGCTACAAATGCCGATCTAAGATCGTGTATGCTTGTCTTGTCCTTTCAACGGCATATTACCGGTGCTCTGCACCTCATCTTTTTTCTACAATATTTTATAACCTCCGAAAGGTGGGTAGGCTCTACGAGGTAATGTTAGCTATCGAAGGAAATCTTTCTACAATACCTTAATTCTCGAAAAGTCGTGGGGAAAAATGTGTGTAAAAAAACATATCCATGAATCCTGAACTCTGTGAGGGTTTCAAACCCTCACAGAGTTTCAATACCGCATAAAAAAAAGCCTACTTCGAGTAAACTTCCTGCCCTGCTACAAAGGTTTTCAAAACTGTAATATTTGGGAGTTCTTTATCGGTTGCTTTCATAATATCTTTTTCCATCACAACAAAATCAGCCATTTTGCCTGGTTCGAGACTACCTTTTTCATTTTCTTCAAAAGCAGCTTTGGCAGCCCAAATGGTCATACCTTTGAGGGCTTCTTTGCGTGAAAGGGCATTTTCGATTTGGAAACCTCCTTCGGGCCAACCTTTCAAATCCTTGCGCACCACGGCAGCATAAAAAGTGTACATGGGGTTTATGTTTTCTATTGGGAAATCGGTTCCCAAAGGAATCCACCCGGCTTGGTCAAGTAATTGTTTGTATGCATAAGCCCCTTTTATCCGCTCTGCACCAAGTCTATCGACGGCCCAGTACATATCAGAAGTAGCATGAGTGGGCTGTACCGAAGGAATGATACTGTATTTGCCGAAAAGTTCAAAATCATCGGGAGCAATTATTTGCACATGTTCTATACGCCAACGCTTGTCGTTTTTACCTTTTAGTACTTCACCGTAAAGATGTAGCATCATTCGGTTGGCCGAATCACCGATAGCATGGGTATTTACCTGAAATCCTTTTTCGATGGCAGTTTTGCAAATGTCGCGAATCATATCGGGAGTTGTTAAAACCAAACCGCTGTTACCATGATGATCGCTGTAATCGTGTAGTAATTTGGCACCACGCGATCCCAGCGCACCATCAGCATAAAGTTTGATCGATCTTACATTAAGCAAATCAGTTTTGTATGGCCCGCTTTCGACAAATGTTTCAAAATTTTCAGTTGTTGGCGAAAGCATTGCATTTATTCTAATTAATAATTCACCATTTTTTTGCAACGAATCAATAACTTTAATCTCGTGGGTTCCAAGTCCGGCATCATGCACTCCGGTAAGCCCTACTGCAAAACAATTTGTTTGAGCTACCTCAAGAGCTTCCGCCAATTGCTTATTGTCGGGATTGGGAATAATATCGGTAATTAGTTCGATGGCATTGTCGATAAGTATGCCGGTTGGCTCACCATTTTTTAGTATCACATCTCCGCCCTCAATTTTTGTGCTGGCTGTAATTCCTGCCATATTTAGTGCCTTGCTGTTTACCAGCGCACCATGCCCATCAATGCGGGTAAGGATAACCGGATTGTCAGGAAACAGTTCGTCTAATTTATTTTTATCAGGAAACTCCTTCACTAACCAATCATTTTGATCCCATCCCCTACCCTCAATCCAAAAAGCAGAAGGGAATTTCTGATGGTGATTTTTCACTCTTTCAATAACTTCTTCAAACGAATTGGTTCCCACCAGATCAGCACGTTTGAGTAAACCAATTCCATAACTCAGAAAATGACAATGCGCATCAATAAATCCCGGATAAACGGCTTTACCTCCCAAATCATAAACATGAGTGGGTTCATATTTACCAAGTATTTCGTTTTCATTACCTACAGCCTGAATTATTCCATCTTTCACAGCCATAGCTTCAGCCATACCAAAATTTTCGTCGATAGTATAAATTATTGCATTCCTGATGATCAGATCAGATTTTTCCATGTTAGTACATCCTGCTATTTGAACAATTATTAGTAGAAAAAAGAAGCGAAAAATGATTTTCATAATATTGATTATTTAAAGTTTTCTGATTCATTA
>JAOZRY010000741.1 GCA_029939965.1 Bacteroidales bacterium
CGTTTGCGGTTTCATCACCGGCAATTGTTATCTGCCATACTTCGCGGGATTTCAGGCTAATACCGTGATCCGACAAAATAACCTGTAATGGTTTGTAGCCGGATTTAAAAACTTTTAGCACCCTTTCATTTGCAGTTAAATATACAATATCTTCACCAGGGTTATCGAGTATTTTTCCCACAATGCCGTCCCACGAGTCGTAGCTAAAGCCATCCATGTCGGAGATAACCTGAACCGCAGCGCAGTACTTGCCATTTTGGTCGCGGCGGGCCACCATCTCACCTGAGGTTAACTTTTTGGGCTTGCCTGTGAGGCGGAGTTCTTTTAGTTCCTGAGAAAAAGCAGGGAGGGTTAATAAAACAGTTAAAACAATGAGGATCAATTTTTTCATAATTATTAGGCTTAAAAAACTTTTTAAACGAAGCCCAAAAATAGGGGAAATTTATTTTTGATTTGCGTAGAATGAAATAATTATCCACAACCAATGTTTGATAACTTCTCATTGGATTTCTGTAAAGCAAACTTCCTTTCTATTACTTTTGTGGGTTACACAAATTAAATAAACATGATTGAAGAATATAATGAAGATGTAGTTAGATCGTTGGCGTGGAACGAACATATTCAGACCCGACCCGGAATGTACATCGGGAAATTAGGCGATGGCTCATCGCAGGATGATGGAATTTATGTGTTGATAAAGGAGATTTTCGATAATTCGATCGATGAATTTGTAATGGGTTTTGGAAAAAAAATTGACATTAACATTGACGAGAAAACTGTAATCATTAGAGACTATGGGCGAGGTATTCCGTTGGGTAAGGTTGTGGATTGTGTAGCCAAGATCAACACCGGTGCAAAATACGATTCTAAGGTTTTTAAAAAAACAGTGGGGTTGAATGGAGTAGGAGCCAAGGCAGTAAATGCACTTTCTAACTATTTTAAAGTACAAGCTATCCGTGATGGGAAAACCAAGATTGTAGAATTTTGTGGAGGCAATATCACACAAGAATTTCCTAATCAGGCAACCGAAGAAAAAAATGGAACGCTGATTTCTTTTATACCGGATCAAAAATATTTTGGCAACTTTCATTTTATTACCGAATATGTTGAGAAACTGCTATGGAATTATGTTTTTCTCAACAAAGGTTTGAGCATCTATTTTAATGGCGAAAGGTATTACGCCAAAAACGGACTGCTTGATCTTTTAGAGCGAAACATTAATGGTAGTGCACTTTATCCGATCGTTCATATCAAAGAGGGCGATTTTGAGTTTGCGCTCACACATATAAGCAGTCAATACGGCGAGGAATATCATTCGTTTGTTAATGGCCAGAATACAACCCAGGGAGGAACTCACCAGGCTGCTTTCCGTGAGGCTATCGTAAAAACTGTTCGTGAGTATTATAAAAAAGATTTTGACCCCGGCGATATTCGGGCTTCCATAGTTGCAGCTTTGAGCATTAAGGTGCAGGAACCGGTGTTCGAATCACAAACCAAAACTAAGCTTGGCTCTCAATACATTGAACCCGAAGGACAAACCATAAGGAATTATGTGGTTGATGTTGTGAAACGAAATCTGGATAATTTTCTGCATAAGAATCAGGATGTTGCTGATCATATTCTTCAAAAAATTCTGCGTTCAGAAAAAGAACGCAAGGAGATAGCGGGTATTAAAAAATTAGCCCGTGAGAGTGTAAAAAAGGCCAGCCTTCACAACAAAAAATTGCGCGATTGTAGAATTCATTATAATCAAAATCGCGAGCGTCGTCTCGACACTACGCTTTTTATTACTGAGGGCGATTCGGCCAGTGGCTCCATTACCAAATCGCGCGATGTGAATACGCAAGCAGTATTTTCATTAAAAGGAAAACCACTCAATTCGTATGGGATGAGTAAAAAGATTGTATATCAAAATGAAGAATTCAACCTTTTGCAGGCTGCTTTAAATATTGATGAAGACCTCGAAAATCTTCGTTATAACAATATTGTAATTGCTACTGATGCTGATGTTGATGGTATGCACATTCGGCTGCTTTTGCTCACTTTCTTTTTGCAGTTTTACCCCGATCTGGTAAAAACCGGGCATCTATATATTTTGCAAACACCGCTTTT
>JAOZRY010000121.1 GCA_029939965.1 Bacteroidales bacterium
TCTACCTTCTAACATCTATCTTCTTATACAAATCTGTGGGAGTTTCTGAGAATAACAGTAATTTATCGGGTTCTAACCCTATAGCGCAATTTGAAAATGCGGAGAATTAAAACCTGAGTTTTATAAATAATTGGTATTTTTACAAAAGCTTATTCATTTAGTATTTAATATCAAACTGTTGTTATGACGAAATGCTATGTACTGTTAACCGTAATTTTTATTGTAATCAGTTCGTCTGTTTGTTCGCAAGAAAGTGATTCTTTGAGGGATAAGTTCAGGCCAAAGCATCCTCAGGATGTAAAAAACCTCGACAATCCCTTAATAAAACCCGCTCCCGCTAAAACCAAAAGATTGTCGTTTAATGTGTTGGGATATGTAAAATTGCTTGGAACTGTTGATTGGGGGAATGTTCAAAACACCAGCGAATTTATTACAAGTGAGATTCCAATATATCCCAAACCCAGAGAGAAATCGGTTCGATCTTCTTTTGACCCCAGGCAGACCCGAATTGCTTTGGAGGGATTTTATCAGGTAAAAGAGAACAAAAAACTAAGAATATATATTGAAACAGATTTTTACAATTCTGAACCAATAGTGGATTTCAGGTTACATTTACGTTATGCATATATAGAATATGGAAAGTTTTTAATAGGGCAAAACTGGTCAACCGCATTTAATATTGATGCAGTTCCTAATCAGGTCGATTTTGAAGGCCCCAATAGTCTTGCTGTTTCTACAAATGGACAAATACGATACACACACCTGCAGGATAAATTTTCTTTTGCTATTGCTATAGAAACACATCTCGAAGATTTTACACCTTACGATGCTGTGGACGAAGTGTTTGACTTTCAGTCGATTCCTGATTTAATAGCTTATGCACAAACTCAGGGAAACTGGGGGAATGTAAGATTAACAGGTATATTTAGAAATATTGATTTCACAAATCCAACAAATTCTGGTGTAGATCATTTATTCGGTTGGGGTGTTAACTTTACGGGCTACACAACCTTTTTGAAAAGAAAAAGAATATTTGACGCTTTTTATTGGGGGTTTATTTATGGAAAAGGAATTGCCTTTTATATCGATGATATTTCGGGAATGGGATTAGATGCAGTACCTGATAAAAATGGAGTTATGCAATGCTTACCTGCCCATGGTAGTTTTGTTGCATATAAACACGCTTGGGGGCCTCGAATGGAGTCTAATATTATTGCAAGCTATGTTAAATTGGATAATACTAATATTAATAACGATTTAATTTTTGATGAAACTTTGTATGGTGCTGTAAATTTAATGTACAACCCCTTCGACAGAATTAATCTTGGAATAGAATTTCTTCGCGGGAAAAATGTAAACAAAAAACAAGATTTTGGAGAGGGTTATAGAATTCAAATAATGAGCCAGTTTAATTTTTAAATATAATAATATGTCAGATAAAATAAAGAAAGTAGGACTGTTTGGATTAGTTGCCATTGTATTTACTTCGATGGTTGGAAGCAGTGTGTATAATTTACCCCAAAATATGGCAGAGGCTGCAAGTGCAGGGGCTATAATAATTGCATGGATTATTACAGGTGTTGGTATGTATTTTCTGGCGCAAACCTTTAAAGTTTTATCAGATCAAAGACCGGATATAACTTCCGGAATATATGCCTATGCCAAAGAAGGTTTTGGTAATTATGTTGGTTTTAATTCGGCATGGGGCTATTGGGTATCAGGTGCTGTTGGTAATGTTGCCTTTGCGGTATTGCTCAACGATGCTGTCGGATATTTTTATCCACCCCTTTTGGCACATGGGTGGCAAACAATTGTTTTTAGTCTTGCCCTTATTTGGTTTATGACATTTGTGGTGATGAACGGAGTTGAGTTTGCTACAAAAATAAGTGCCGGTTCTGTTTTTGTTGTTTTATCGGCTATGATAGTAATTATTGCTGTACTTGTTTATTATTTCGATTTCGATAAGTTTACCACCAATTTTTGGGGCGAAGGATTAAACATTGGCAGTACCAGTACCCAGGTAAAAAGCACTATGATGGTAACTTTATGGAGTTTTATTGGTATCGAAGGAGCTGTAGTAATTGCCGGCAGGGCGAAAAACAGTAAAGATGTTGGGAAAGCTACTATTATCGGACTTTTTTCTGCTTTAATAATCTACGCCTTGATTAGTCTCCTTTCATTTGGTATTATGGATCAATCACATCTATCTGCATTAAAATCACCGTCTGCCGGGTACATATTAGAGTCGGCTGCAGGTAGTTGGGCTAACGAATTTGTAAATATTGCCGTTATTGTTTCTTTGCTGGTATCGTGGTTAGCATGGACAGTTCTTGTAGCTGTAGTTCCTTACGATGCTGCCAGAGAAGGAGTTCTCCCAAAAATATTTGACCGGGAAAATCAAAAAAAATCACCCGTATCTGCGCTAATAATAACTGCTATACTAATGACAATTATGATGTTTGTAGTAATTCTCGCTAACAATGTTTATCTCGCTGCAATTAGCATAGCCTCGGTAATGATAATACCCCCTTATGTTTTGAGTGCCGGTTTTCTTTGGGAGGCTGCCGAGAAAAATGCAATCCTGAAAGAAAAGTATAAAATGCGGATGAAAGCTTTGGGGATTGGCATTGGAGCTACATTATTTGGCGGATGGCTATTGTATTCTGCAGGAGTAAACTACCTCCTGATGTCTGCAATATTCTATGCAATTGGTATTCCTTTTTATTATGCAGCCCGAAAAGAAGACCTGAAAACAGGGAAACAGGTTTTTACCAAATCGGAAAGAATTTTAGCCTTATTCTTTGTAATATCTGCAGCTGCGGCAATACTATTTATAATGGAAGGAAAAATACAACCTTAAACTTTTATATGGTTATTTAATATCCTCAAACTATAATATAACAATTGATTATTAACTGTGTGTAATATATAAAACAATGAAAATTAACTATAAAGAGTGGCCGGTTTTATTAATTTCTGATGAAATAAACAGGAATACAGATGTTGGTTTTAGAATAAGGGAGATTTCAAAAAAATTAGAAAGTGAGTACGGTAGTATAATAATACCATCAGTATCCATTAATGATGCTAAAGAAATTATTCTTTCAAGAGCCGATATCGGAACTGTGATTGTTGATTTTGATATTTCAGATTCGCAGGAACACGTCATAGAGCTTCTTACATTTATTAGGAAAAGAAATAAAACGTTGCCAGTTTTGTTGATGACTGATAAAACTCAAACTGAAAACATTCCTTCCGTGATTTTAGAAGTTATTAACGGATATATTTGGGAATTAGCTGATACCATCAACTTTCTTGCAGGTAGAATAATCAGGTATATCGACCAGTACATTAAAAGTGTGCAACCTCCGTTTTTTGCAACACTTACCAAATATGTAAAAGAATATAAATACGCATGGCATACGCCCGGGCACATGGGTGGCGATGGATTTTTGAAATCGCCCGCCGGGGTTAATATGTTCAACTTCTATGGCGAAACAGTTTTTAGAGCCGACTTGTCAATTTCAGTACCCGAATTGGGTTCGTTGTTGGATCATGAAGGTGTGGTTGGTGATGCCGAAAAGTATTCGGCTAAAGTTTTTAATGCAGATTATACTTTCTATGTCCTCAATGGTACTTCCAACGTAAATCAAATAATTTGGAGAAGCCGGTTGGTTGATAATCAAATTGCTTTTGTTGACCGAAACTGTCATAAATCTCTCAATTATGCAATGATAAATACCAGAGCTTTTCCAATTTACATGATTCCGCGAAGAAATGGATTAGGAATTATTGGCCCCGTTAACCTTAAAGAATTTGAGGCCGGATTTATTAAACAGCAGATAAACTCCAGTTCGATTATTCCTGACAACCTGAAAAATGAAAAAGTAAAAATGTCGGCACTTACCAATTCAACTTACGATGGAGTAATTTATAACGTAAAAAGAATTAAAGAACGATTAAAACATAATGTGGAAAATCTGCACTTCGATGAGGCATGGTATGCGTATGCTAAATTTCATCCGATATACAAAGATCATTATGGTATGAATAATGACGAATCGGAAAAACATCCGCCAATCTTTGTTTCACAATCAACACATAAATTGTTAACGGCTTTTTCGCAGGCTTCGATGTTGCATATTAAAAATGGAACCAACAGAAAAATTGATCATGCCCTTTTTAACGAAACGTATATGATGTACGGGTCAACATCGCCACAATACTCCATGATAGCTTCGCTGGAGGTTGCTACAAAAATGATGGATGATAATGGTGAAATAATATTAGACGATTCCATTCGGGATGCAATTCAGTTAAGAAAAAAAGTGGTGGAAATCCAAAATGAAAAACGGGCTTCAAACGATTGGTTTTTTGGAATGTGGCAGCCTGTAAAGGCACTCTACAACGGGAAATTAACCAACTTCCTGTCGATACCTGACGAGTATATAGCCTCAAACCAGGATGTTTGGGAAATGAATGCCGGCAACAACTGGCATGGATTTAAAGATATGGAAGATAACTATGTAATGCTCGACCCGATTAAACTAACATTTACAACTCCGGGAATTACTATAAACGGAAAAATGGAAGATGAGGGTATTCCGGCTTCTGTGGTCTCTGATTTTTTAATTGATAAGGGGATAGTGGTAGAAAAAACAGATTATTATTCATTTTTGATGCTCCACTCTATTGGCACTACCCGCGGAAAGCATGGCGAACTTTTGGCTGCTTTATTTAAGTTTAAACAATTGTACGACAACAATACTTTGTTGAGTGAAGTGTTTCCGGAGTTAGTAGCAAAATACCCCGAAAAGTATTCGAATATGGGGTTAAAGGATCATTGCAGCAACATCCATAACTATTTCAAAAATCACGATCTGATCAATAAAATGCAGGCAGCTTTCGAAATCATACCCGAGCAAAGCATGAAACCCTCCGATGCGTACAAATGTGTTGTAGAAAACAAGGTGGAACGTATTGAAATTTCAGAAAATATTATTGGCAGAACTATGGCGGTAATGCTGGTGCCCTACCCTCCGGGAATCCCCATAATGATGGGAGGTGAGGTGATGAATGAAAAATCGAAGGCTATACTCGATTATTTAATCGCCCGCCAGAATTTCGAGAACGAGATTCCGGGATATGCAAGCGATATTCATGGAGTTGAGAGAGTTGAAAAAGACGGTAAAACTTTGTTTACAACAATGGTAATAGTTAATGCAGATTAACTCTATTCCGCACAAGCCGGAAAAAGATTGATATCGAAAAAGAAAGTACTTGAATAATGGCTTTACCAATAAACATTAGTGAATTAATTAACGGGAAAACTGTAGAGTGGGAACGCATCGAATTTCGCAAAGGATGGAATCCCGAACGGACATTAAAAACAATTACTGCTTTCGCCAACGATTTTAATAATTGGGGAGGCGGGTACATTATTCTTGGTGTTGAAGAAAAATTACAAAACAATATTTTCGATGTTCGCAAATACCGAAACCGGCGTGTTGGCGAATTTCTGAAAGAGCTACATCTTACCGAAGGAAGGGCAACCGGTGTTCCTACAATTACAAGAGAATTGAAAAAGAACGGCTCGCCCGAAGCTGTTTTTGAAACAGATGAAGAAAGATATTATTTTAAGACATCGTTTAAGGTTCATTCGGAATTTAACTTAGACAGTAAAAGTGTACAAGTTAGCGTGCAAGATAACGAATTTGATGTTAGTGATTTAGGTAAATTGTTTAATAGTTTTTATTCACTTTGGGAGCAAGCTTCCCCACAGGTACCCCACAAGCACCATGCAAGTACCATGCAAGCACCATTCAAGTTTGTAAATAATTCGCCACAAGCAGTAAAGGTATTGCAGTTTTGTACTGATTATCGTTTTCGAAAAGAAATACAAGAACATATTAATCTTGTTAATAGAGATTACTTTCGAAAAGAAGTATTAAAACCATTAATAAAAAACCTTTTAATAAAATTGTCTCAACCAGACAAACCAAGTAGCCCAAAACAAAAATATATGATTACTAAAAAAGGGAAATTATTATTACAATTATTAAATGAAAGAATATAGAAACATACAAACCGATGAGTTTTTAAAAGAGCTACATCTTACCGAAGGAAGGGCAACCGGTGTTCCTACAATTACAAGAGAATTGAAAAAGAACGGCTCGCCCGAAGCTGTTTTTGAAACAGATGAAGAAAGATATTATTTTAAGACATCATTTTCACCTTATCCCCTTTTTTATTTGGCTCATTATGCCGAAAATCTTTATCCGAAACAAATTAATATTTTTAAATACTGAAAAAACATAAAAATATGGAATACAACAAAATGTTTAAATACCTTTTGGTTGATAAAAAGGCAGACGAAAACAACATACTTGGAAATTTGCTGCGAGATATTATTACAGAAATTGAAAAGATAGGGCATAAGGTGATAATTGCAAAATCGCAGTTCGAGGCTCAGGTAGCAATTACTAATGAGGCGGATATTGCCTGTGTTATGCTCGATCTGGACGAAGAAAGTAAAGACTTTAGCACCTCCGGTATTATTAACTTTATTAGGAAAAAAGGCTTTGAAATGCCCATTTTTATTGTTACGGAACGCGAAAATATTTCCGACATCACCTTTGACCATCTAAATAAAATCAGGGGCTATATTCATCCGGAAGAGGAGACACCTGCTTATATTGCAAAATATGTTAACAGGGCTTTCAACGAATATATTTCGGCACTCAAAACACCATTTTTTGGTGGTATGATCGATTGGGCCGAAGCTGGAAATGATATGTGGCTTTGTCCGGGACATAACGGTGGCAATTTCTTGCGAAAATCGCCGCAGGGCAAAATCTTGCACGATTATCTCGGAGAGAGTTTTTGGAGAGCAGATTTTAATTTCGTCCCCGACCTGGGAGATATACTAACGCATACGGGTCAGTATTTGGATTCGGAAAAACAGGCAGCACAAATTTTTGGTGCCGATAGAGCTTACTTTGTGCTAAATGGAACTTCTACATCAGTTAAAATTGTAAATGGGGCATTGTTAAAAAGAGGCGATCTGGTTCTTTTCGACAGGAATAATCACAAATCGCACCACCACTCTTTAATGCTTTATGGTGCCATACCCATTTTTATTGAAGACGACAGGAATGATTACGGAATGGTTGGCCCTGTAAATTTAGCTGCCCTTGATGAAGATAAAATCAGGGAAAACATAAAAAACAATAAGCTTGTTAAAGACAAGGATGCCTGGAAAAAGCAGCGGCCGTTCAGGGCTATTATTATCGAAAATAATACTTACGACGGAACTACTTATAATGTACAAATAATTATGGATAAGGTAGGCCATTTAGCCGACTACGTTTTCTTTGATGAGGCATGGGGTGCTTTTATGAAATTTCACCCGGTTTGGAAAGACCGGTTTGGGATGAGTTTAAAATTTAATGCTGATTCTCCCGGATTATATGTTACCCATTCAACACACAAGCAATTGAGTGGCATGAGTCAGGCTTCACAAATTCTTGTTAAGGATGAGCATATTAAAGGTCAGAAACGACATATCAATCACCTTAGAATGAACGAGGTTTACATGATGCACATGAGTACTTCGCCATTTTATCCAATGTTTGCTTCGCTTGATGTGGGTGCTCAGATGATGAAAGGAAATGCCGGTTTTGCAATGTGGGATGCAGCGCTGAGGCATGGTATCGAAATAAGAAAGAAAATAAGGGAGATTGCAAAAGAATATGCCAAACACGAAGACCCTGAAAAAAGATGGTTCTATAATCCTTTTGTACCTGATGTGGTTACCA
>JAOZRY010000742.1 GCA_029939965.1 Bacteroidales bacterium
ATGGAGTAGTAAGTATAGGTGGTCTTATTGTTTCAGCAGCACTTGGTTTATTCATCATTCCAGCATTTTATTATGTAACTGCAAGAATTAAAAAAGATGAGCCTGAAGAAGAGTTAGGATAAAAATCTTTCTTGTTTTAAATCACAAAAAAGCGGCATTCATTTGTCGCTTTTTTTTTGCTGGTTTTTTTTGCTGGACAGAATATATTATTATTTTGCTTATGTTCCTGACTTCCGACCTAAATCATCATAAGTCATTGATATATATAGTAAACGAAAAAAATTTAGGCACTACTCCTAATTTTTTTAAGAAAAAAAAATAAGATAATAAATTATATGTGATTATGCGATTTGATATGGTGTAGAGCTGATAGACCTGCCCATAGCTTGATAAATTTTTCTGATATGCTGAGTCGGTTTCGACGGAAGCCCATAGATAGAGCTGTTATCTAAGTGTTTTAAAATGCTTACTTGTACGTGTACAAGCTCATTTCTGATTTGTTCCGGGGACATCGGCTGGTACTGAGTCGCAACTCTGTATGCCAATTGTCTGGCACATACCAAAGCCATAAAACAAATGGCAATATGAGCCCTAACACGCTTTGGAGTCCAGTGATATATTGGTCTGATACGCAGGTCGTGCTTGCTTATTCTGAAGCATTCTTCGATCTGCCAAAGATTGCGATATTGTTGTTTTAATTCTTCAGGTGTCATCTCCTTATTATTTGTAATTATGCCGTGAAGACCGTCCCACAATGCTTCCTTCTCTATTTTTTCTTCATTGATCTGCACTGTCGATTCGCCAATTACTTCAATGTATTTCTTGTATCCGTAATTACTTATCAAGGAGTCTGGTCTTTTTGATTTTTTAAATTTATTGAATAACTTATCCACAGCCTTCTGTCTGTCGTGTTTGTCTTTTTCAGCTCTTTTTTGGTTGAATGTTACTACTAACCTACGTCCATTTTTCTGCTCAAATTCAGCAATCCGTGATCCATCTTCTTTCATACGATACTTCGATTTATCAAGTATGCCTTCTTGTATTTTTTTGTCCATGTTCCTTAGTCGTGCACCAACTATGTAATTGATGTTGGATTGCTCTAGCAATTCAAGGTTTTCACGATTAAGCATGCCACTGTCCGCTACAAAAAACACATTATCCAGATCATATTTTTTCTTTAGATTTACGATAGCATCACGAACGGTGTGTCCTTCATATTGAGAGCCAGGATACACTTGATAACCAATAGGAAACCCCTCACGAGTTGCAATAAGTGCCAATACAACCTGTGGCTGGTTGAATTTCATGTCCTTACTGTATCCATTTTGCTTTAGTTCGTCTTCTTTGAATGATTCAAAATAGAGGGTCGTACAATCATAAAACACCACATTGACTTTTTCTTTTAATATTCCTTGAGCTGCTTTATATGCCATTTCTTGAATAAAATCAATTTGATCTTCGCTTATCTCGTCCATTGTTTTATAGACACCATCCAATGACAGTGTCACTCCGAAATCACGTTCCAAATTTATTACAGAAGCCCTTTTACTGCTTGGATTTGCTATACGAGCCATCACCATATTGAAAAGGTTTTTATTCGCAGCTACTTTGCGTTTCGGGTTGCCAAGAGTAAAATCGAAGCTAAGTTCTTTGTATATCTGTCCATAGATTTCATGTATGCCAACAACAACCCTCTGATCCTCACGGAGTCTATCTAGGTCTACTTTCATTTCCTTGGCTTTGTTTTCTTTGTCGTTTCTGGCTTTGACAGCCATTTCGGCAAGCACTTCAGGCTTATGTATAGATGGCTGAACCTCGGTTTCTATCTGCACTTTTATATACTCGGCCAGCTCTTTCATACGTTTTAATTCAAAGTCATTAAGTGCTGTTCCCACATGACGAACTATACGCTGACTTACCTTATTGCCATTTCTTACTGATTTGACAATTTGCACAGCCTTCTTTGGACTGTTGGGCGTTGTTTTTACTCTTACAAACATATACAAATATAAGAAAATAAATAATACAAACCAAACATTATTATTTATTAGGCACTACATTTGCCTTTTTTAACTCGACCTGCTACTACTCTTGCTTTCAGAGGATTG
>JAOZRY010000743.1 GCA_029939965.1 Bacteroidales bacterium
AAAAACACCATGTTGGCATCAGGTTCACCTGCTAACATTTTATCGCGTTCGAAAGCAGCAACCCCCGAACCTTTAAAGCCATTATCAAAAAAGTTGAAAGTGGCATAATATCCATCGCTCCAAACGCCAAGCTTTGGATAGTCGTTAAAATAATCGAATTCAAATGCATACCGGTAATATTCGCCCAATGGATCGCCGGTAGCTGATACGGCAACCAGTTCATACGATTTTCCGTTCGACATATTTATAGCAAATTGTGAGGCTACCCAACGATCGGCATCTTCATCGTACATAATAATTGGATCTCCATCGTTCGACCCTGTCCATGGGCCAATAAAGCCCTGCCATAATGTGCTGTTATCAACGGGGCCATATAATTTATTACCCTCTTTATCCCAAATAGCAAACGACAAATTTATCATCTGGAAATAGTGATCGGGACCAACTTCGCCATCAGTGTCAGGAGGATAAACACCATTTACATTGGAAATCCCTTCGATGGTTAGTTCAGGGCCTCTACTGCGGTGTGTACCCATATTTTCCTGGATGGATTTATAGCTACCGGCAGGTTGAGGAGCGTTTTCTTTGAACCTCATTTCTACTGATTTATTTTCGATAATCCCGTCTTTCCAATCACGCTTACGCTCACCTGGCATAATAACCGTCATATCGCGCAGCGGAGGTGTTTTATCAAAGTATGCTGCCTTACGGACAATTTTGGGTTTTAGAGTTTCCTGAGCATACACTGAGCTTCCAATTATGCCAAACAGGACAAGTAATACGAATAGTTTGTTCATTTTTGAGTAATGTTAAAGTTAGTAAAATTCATAGAATTGGTGGTTTCAATATGGAATTGAAATTTATCCTTCAGTTTATCTCTGAAAATATAAAGTGTAACATAATAAGGAATTAAAACTGATAAAGCTGCCAGACCTGCTACACCTTCATTTTTAAAATAACTTAACGAACCGATTAAAGTAATCATTAGAATTGCAAATGGCAGCATGTATCCATACATTACTGCCTTAATACCTAATTTTTGATTCATGGCTACTACAACAAAATCTCCAACGTTTTGATTGATGTTGCCTGATTTTTTCACCTCGATAATTTTCTCCTTCATATCAGAAACTCCACAGTACCCCTTAGCATGGCATGATGCACATGCAGATTGAGCTACAATATTAACCTTGATCAGGTGGTCGGTAATTTCAGATATAACCCCGGAATGTTTTATTAAATCTTCCTGCATCTCTATAATTAATTATGGTGTGGAAATGGAAACCGGTAATACCTTGCCATTAAAAAACCGATGTCCGTTTGTAACAAACCAGGCTGTATATTCGGCCATATCTTCGGGTTTAAGTGGTGCTTTAAATCCAGGGAATGCTTCGGCAAGCATTTCGGTTTGAACAGCACCATACGCAAGGCAATTAACACTAATACCTCTGCCTTTCAGGTCTTCGGCCATAGCTTCGGTTAGAACGGATACTGCTCCTTTGGCAGCACTATATAGGGAAAGCCCCGGGAATTTTGCGCTTCCCTGAAAACCACCCATGCTACTAACATTTACTATGTGTGAAGGTGAACTGAAATGAGGCAATAATGCCCGTGAAAGCCTAAAAACAGTTTTTACATTTACATTAAAAACATCATCAAAATCCTGATTGGTAAGGTTAGCAAAATCTTTTTTGATGAGTTTTCCGGCATTATTGACAAGAACATCTACAACCGATAAATGCTCAAGTATCTGTGGCAAAAGATTAAACGAATATCCATCGCTACACAAATCGAATGCTATCGGAAAAAGCCTGGCAGCGGGATTATTCTGCAGGCAAACTATTTTAAGTTCCTTTAGTTTAACAGCATCCCTCGAAATAGCAACAACTTGATTATCGTTGCTTTCGGTTAGCTTTATCGCTAAAGCCTTTCCGATTCCACGACTGGCACCTGTAATAATTATGTTCATTATGAGTACATTGATTTAAGATTTGCAAAGATATAGAAAAGTGAGAAGCCGGAAGTTGTTGTTTGGCATCGGGCTAAATATTAATTTGGAATAACTATTTTCGCGAAATAATCAGAAAATGCTTCAATGATTTAATG
>JAOZRY010000744.1 GCA_029939965.1 Bacteroidales bacterium
AGCATTTTTGTATGTTCCACAAAATTCGTAGCATAACCAAATTAATATTTATTTGCCCTGCTTTTGCAAACTACTTTTTTACCCTCATAAAGCTAAGTGCTTTTAGTATAAACCGTGGCAATGGTTTATCAGGATTACGTTTGCTAAGATTGATGGAAATATTAAGTTTATCGATAATTGGTAATTTGTGCGTTTCTACAAACTCGATGGGAATACCATCGGGATCGGAAATGTACCCAAAATGACCGGCTGCATCTCCCATATCAAAACTGTTTCCGCCAACAATCTGAGATGTACTATCTACGGTAAACGGAAAACCGGCATTTTTGCATTTTTCTTTCAGTTCATCGAAACCTGTAACATCAAAACAGAGATGAATAAAACCAGGATCGCCCCAAATCCTTCCTTTATAAATATTTACCGGTTTGCGATCGGTAACCTGGATTAGTTCAATTTGCGTAGGCCCCAGAAGTTGACTAAAGGCACCTTTTCGTGGTTGAGAGTGAGATAGTAAAACCCTCCTCATATTCGACTTCCCTCTGCGCAGTGAAGCGAAATCGCTGAATGTATCGGTTTTATCATAAATCACATTATCGTAATTCAACAAATACTGATACACTTTCAGGGATTCATCAATGTTGGTAACTCCAATTACAGCACCATAAGTTCCGCCATTTTCGGAGGTTCCTTTATAAAAAGTATCCTGCTCCTGCACAAACTGAAAATAATTACCAAAGGGATCGCAGACATAAAACACCTTGCGCCCATCTGGTGATGAAGCTATATCGCCAATAATTTTTACCTGTTTTTGTTTCAGGTCATCAAATGTTTTGTGAATATCCGGAGATTTAACTTTGCAAATATTAATTCCTATATCACCCAAACCAAATTCAAAATCAGCTTTCTGAGGAGTTTTACCGGTATGCTGCCAAATTTCAAAACCACCACCACCAAGCATATTCATAGCAAGTATTGCGTGTCGCTCACGCGATTTCCCCTCGGTGTAAGGGAGCATATATTCTGCCACTGCTTTCTCATCAAAAATTTTGATGTCCATACCAAAATTTTGTCGGTACCACTTAAATCCGGCATACAAATCTTCCACACCTATGCCTATCTGCTGAATCCCTACAATATTAATCCCCATGATAAATCTATGTTGGTTTAATTATCCCTATTATTTTATAAAAAATTGAAGGTAAAAATCTTTTCAGGTAAACCATCAAAATTTCTCTCTTCCCAATGTAAACTTCCCGTTTTTTATGTGCAATGGCTTTTAAATATTTCTCAGCACAAACCGCCGCCGGCATACCTGTTTCCTGCCCTGTATCCATTTTATTATAAGCCCCGCCATCAGGCAAAATTGCGTTAAACGAAATTGGGGTGTTAATTCTCCCCGGACAAACTATTGTTACGAAAACCCCATTTTTTCGCTCCTCAATCCCCAGGGTCTCAAAAAAACCATGCAATGCATGTTTTGCTGCAGCATAAGCTGAGCGCAGTGGAAATCCGAATTTTCCGGTTATGCTACTTGTAACTGCAATATGCCCGCCGCCCGATTCGATCATAGGTTTCAACACCGCTTTAGTAATAATTATATTGCTAAAATAATCCAACTCCATTAATTTTCTGTCAACCTTTACATCCGTCTCTACTACTTTTCCACGCTGACTTCTACCGGCATTCAGTATCAAAACATCAATTTTTCCATAAACTTCAAGCGCTCTTTTGGCTGTTTCGGTTACTTGTTTGCTATCCGACAAATCGCATGGTAACAGCGTACAGCTAACACCATTCTGCTTACAAACGATGGAAGCCGAGTTAAGTTTTTCCTGGTTCGATGAAGTAATAATCAACCTGGCTCCCTGCTTACTCAACAACTCCAGCAAGGCCAGCCCAATACCTGACGAAGCACCGGTTAACCATACAACTTTATCGCGATAAAAATCTTTTCTCATAATTTTAATGCGGCGAAATTAACAAAAACCGATAAACATAAAGGGTTTGTTAGTTGCTGTATAAATTAGATTCTGATTTTGAAGACAGTTTTTATTTGGGCGGCTACGGGCTTTCCGTTTGTAGTTGCCTTGTGCCCGCTGTATTTTT
>JAOZRY010000745.1 GCA_029939965.1 Bacteroidales bacterium
AAAGTATTTCCTCCTCTCTTCCGCCAATCGCTGCGCGATTGGCGGAAGAGAGGAGGAGGCAGGGGCAAATATTATTTAACCCCGCGCTAAAGCACGGGGCTACACAATATGCAACAAAAGATGCTGGCATTGCGACAATATAGTTTACGGTAAGTAAGGAGTTCTGAGATTTAATATTTGGGGTCTCAAATGCACAACATTTCATATTACCACCGGATAGAGATACCGAATCAGCACCTCGTTGCACAAATCATTCTGTCGCGGTCGTTCAAATCTTTTTTCAGAATAATATCCCTGAAATCGTGAAAAGCCAAAAGTTCCTTCATCTCTACGCCAAAATTTTCATTTATCTCAAAAAATAACTTACCTCCGGAAATAAGATGAGTTTTTGAAAAATAAATAATCTCCTTGTAAAAAATTAATGGATTACGGTTCGACACGTAAAGTGCCAGATCAGGCTCATAATTCAATACATTTGCTAACATCATTTTTTTATCCATCTCAGTAACATAAGGAGGATTGCTAACTATTAAATCGAATTGAGGAAGTTTTGCCCGGGACGTTTTATCGCAAATATCTGCTTCAACAAATTGAATTTCAAGGGATAAATTCTCTGCATTTTTCGTTGCAACTTGAAGAGCATCTCTGCTAATGTCGCACGCCCATACATCCGATTTTTGCAAATGTTTTTTTAATGTGAGGGCAATTGCTCCACTTCCTGTACCAATGTCTAAAATCCGAAAACTTCGTTTTTCATCAACATCACTTAAAATCCACTCAACCAACTCTTCTGTTTCCGGGCGTGGAATTAACACATATTTATCTACATTAAACTTTAACCCGTAAAACTCAGCATTGCCAACAATGTGCTGAATAGGCTTGTATAGTGCCAAATCTTTGCAAGCAAAATGCACCTTCAATAATTCAGATTCAGAAAGCCTGAGATGAGGTTCCATTACTCTGCGCACACCCGAAATCCCCAACAATTCTTCGAATGTAATATCAAGCAGCTTTTTTGCTTCCTGTACCGGATATTTTTTTTTGAGTTCATTAAGGTAATGATCTCTGATATCACTAACTTTGTTGCTTTTAACTTTCACAGAAAAATTAAGTTTGACATGGAAAATATTTACGCAAAAATAATCCAATTAAATAAAGAAGGAATAAAATCGGCATTATGTACTTTAACTGAAACCTCCGGATCGGTACCCCGCAAAGCCGGATCGAAAATGATAGTAACCGAAAATGGCGAAATTTTCGGAACCGTTGGAGGTGGGCAAATCGAACAACAAATCATACAAAAAGCAACGCATATTTGTGATAAGGGGCATCCTGAAAAATTCAGTTTTATCCTCGACAAAGATTCAGGAATGCAATGTGGTGGTTCGGTTGAAGTATTTATTGAGCCACTGCAACCGGAATTTGAACTGGTGATTTTTGGCGCAGGACATGTCGGACAGGCGTTAGCCCGTTTGGTTAAAAATTATGGTTTCAGAGTAACCTTAGCCGACAACCGGACACCATTGATAGAAAGAGCAAAAAGTGAAGGTTTTAGTGTGATAGAAGGAAATTTTGTTGAAATTGCAAACGAACTTAAAACAACGATGAACTCGTTTTTGGTTGTAACTACTCCAAAGCACAAATACGATGAAGAGGTAACCGGGATTCTTGCTAAGAAAAGTTTTCGGTATCTCGGGATGATTGGCAGTCGCAAAAAAGTTGAACTTGCCATCCAAAACTATCGCAAACAAAATATCCTGAGTAATGGTGAAATTAAAAGAATTGACATGCCAATCGGAATCCGGTTTAATGCTCAAACTCCCGAAGAAATTGCAGTGAGTATTCTGGCAAAGCTGATAGATGTAAAAAACGGATAATTAGTACTTGTCCATAAAGTCGGCAATTTCCCATAGCCCAGTCCTTCAGGGCTGGGATTATGAGTTTGATACAGAACTCCCCGCCTCTTTGTAGGAAATGCCTACGGCATTTCCTACAAAGAGGTGGGGGTTATTCATCCCTTCAATTCAATCCCCAGGTTAAAACCTGAGGCTATGGAAACCTCAAACCCCCAATTCATTTATTTGGTACTTTATGGACAAACA
>JAOZRY010000746.1 GCA_029939965.1 Bacteroidales bacterium
TCATCAAAATTGGGCGGCAGATTAAAAAAATTACACGAAAAAACCTTGCAAATTTACAATCCTATTTTTGGCCCGGTAATATCAGAGAACTTGAAAATGTGATTGAACGTGCGATAATACTTAGTTCAGGTAAGCAACTTCGATTTATAGATTGGTTACCTAAAAAAGATCTTTCCATCAATAAATCCTCAATTTCTACTTTGGATCAAGTTCAGAAAGAACATATTATTCGTGTTCTGGGGCTGACCAATGGAAAAATCAGTGGAAATGATGGCGCTGATAAACTCCTCGGACTTAATCGAACAACCCTGCAGGCACGGATGAAAAAACTTGATATTACGATCAATAGAGAAATTGCCAATTAAATTATTGTGCCGATAAACTCCTCGGAATTAATCGGACGCCCCTGCATGCACCGATGAAAAAACTTGATATGACGATTAATGGAAAAAATGCCAATATTTGGGCAGATGCCATTATGCCGACATAATATTTCGTCTTAAGATTCTTACAGTTTTAAACGATAAAAAAGTGGTTCATCCGGTTAGTTGATACTTTGAGCGATGAAGCCCAAGTAGTTTTAATTTAAAATATTGGTTATCACGAAAACCATATGCCTGTTTTGTGAGTGTTTTTATTTTATTATTAGTACCCTCTAAAATTCCTGATGATATTGGACAATCATAGTATGCTAGAATTCTCTTAAATTGTTTTCTGATTGTCCTGGCAAATTGAATCAACATTTTCACACCGGAACCTTCGGCCTTTATGATCCAACTCATGATATTAGATTCGGCAGCTGTTTTGGATTCATGCGACCAAAACAGTCGCAATTCATCTTTGAGATAGTAAGCCTTCGCCAAAGGCTCATTCAGTTTAAGAGCATCATTCAAACGCTGGAGTTCATTGTTCTTACTTTTGAGATTTTCAGGATTCTTCAGAAGAATCCATCGGCTCCCTTTCAAAGTTTTTTTTTAATCACATCTTCTACTTCATTGTACAAATCACGACGGAGTTTTGTCAGCTTTTCATTAAAGAGTTTAATAACATGAAAATGATCTGTAACATGTACTGCATCGGGGATATTATCTGAAATTGCCTTTGCGTAGGCTGAGGACATATCAGATGCTACAGCTTCGATTGTCGCTTTTGAACGCTTAATTTTTGTCCAAAATTTATCCAGGCTATCTGCTCCTTTACCTTCACCAACATATACAATTGCCCCAGTTTCGATGTTTAAAACAATTGTAATGTATTTTCTTTTTTTCCCAAGATAGATTTCATCAACTGCGATTTGTTTAATGTCTTTGAATACAACTTTTTCAAAACGTTTCAAATCTGTTTTATCAATATCTTTAATCATGTCCCAGCCGACACCAAGGTGATCGGCAACATGCTTCACAGTCGAAAAACGTAAGAGGGTTAATGCATAGTTTTTAAACTTACGTGTATGCCGTTTCTCTTTTTCAACAAAATTTACATTCACATAACGAGTATGATTGCATTCTTCACACTCTACTCGTTGATGATGAAAAGCTATAAATGTTGGCTTGTTTCCAATCGGCACGGAGCGCAATTTTCTATAGCGTTTCCCTTTACGTTTGACTTTACTGCTGTGACATACTGAGCATCTGAGATTATGTTTGTCCTGACTTAAATTGAACGTTATTTCTCCATTCGAATAATCAGTGTTTTTCAGTTGAAAACCCGATACTCCAAATGCTTGAAACATTAAACTGGTTGTTGACATTATGCCTCCTGAATTTAGTGTGGAATTCAGTATACATAACTCAGGCCAAATAGTTTATTAGAGATCAACTAACCGGATGAACCAAAATTAGTGAGCAGTTTGATAAAAACCAAAAACGTAAAATTCGCAAAGAGACTCGAACTGCGACCGATTGGATTTATAACATTATTAAAAAAATTTGCCCCTCAGAACAATAATGGATCGTATTGTACAACTTTCGGATCTTGACCGGCAGGAGCTTTTTAGTGAAACGGCTGCTCAAAAAGGAATGACACCTGCTGTTGCAGAAAAAGACTTTTGGGTAACATGGACTCTTTGGAAGATTTTTGAAAATTCTGAATTGGCATCC
>JAOZRY010000747.1 GCA_029939965.1 Bacteroidales bacterium
ACTGTTTTCAACACAAGTCCAACGATGATATCGGCGTTTTCTGGCGCACACTATTTACCAATTTCATGTAGCTTTTAACGTGTGTTGAAAACAGCATAGGTTTGTAAAAGAAAAAAAAGTCTATTTTTGCCCGCTTTATTATAAATCAAATCAATCATTTATGAAACGAGTACTATTATTATTAGTGAGTTTTGTTATGGTGGCTTCTGTTTTTGCAGGTGGATATCAGGTTCGCTTGCAGGGGCATAGACAAACCGCCATGGGACTTGTTGGTGTATCGCTGCGAGGTGATGCCAGTAACATATTTTATAACCCTGCCGGACTGTCGTTGATGAACGACAAATACAGTTTTATGGTAGGAGGAAGTGGGATTTTTAGTAGCACAGCATTTGCTTTAGAAAATTCAACTTACAAAGCAGAAACAGATAATCCGATCGGAACTCCGTTTTTTGTGTATGGAGCAACTCAAATCAACGACAAACTTGGTGTGGGTATTGGTGTTTACACACCTTATGGAAGTTCGGCAAAATGGGATGATGATTGGGTGGGAGCACATTTAATCCAGAATATCTCATTGAAGGCAATTTTTATTCAGCCAACTGTTTCCTACAAAATTAGTGAACTAATTAGCATTGGTGCCGGATTTGTATTTGCTACCGGTGACGTTGAAATAAACCGTGCTCTCCCTTATAATAGTGCAAATATCAACGGCGAGGTAAACCTTAAAGGAAGCACAACTGCTTTTGGATTTAATGCCGGGATTATGGTTACACCTAACGAAAAATGGAATATTGGTATTGATTACCGTTCGGAAATAAATATGAAAATGGAAGGTGGCGATGCTGTTTTTACTATCCCAAGTTCGGTTACTGCAATAATACCTGCAACCAACAAATTTGATGCTGAACTTCCTCTTCCTGCAAACCTTGATGTAGGATTTTCATATCAGGCATCCGAAAAACTTTTGTTGTCGGCAGAAGTGAATTATGTTTTTTGGGGAACTTACGACAGCCTGAAATTTGAATTTGAACAAAAGCCTGAGCTACTCAATTCAAGTAATCCGCGCGAATATTCAAATACAATGATTTTTAGGGTTGGTGGCGAATATGTTATTAATGATATGGTTACTGTTCGTGGTGGAGCATATTACGATCCTACACCCACCAACAAAGATTATTTTACTCCCGAAACTCCCAGCCTCAACACTTATGGTTTTAGTTTCGGACTAACTATTAATCCAACCGAAAATTTGGCCATCGATATTTCATACCTCCACCTCGAAACCCAAAAAGATACAAAGAGTTATTCGCCCGAGTATTTTACCGGTGAGTATCAAACCAGAACAATGATACCGGGAATAGGAATCAGTTATAATTTCTAATCACTTAAAAATATGTATATAATGAATATAAGAAATATTTTGCTTTTGTTTGTACTGGCACTATTGTTTGCCTGCAAACCCGAACTCGATGATTTTACAACCACAAATGGTGAGGCCGATTTTACCAAATATGTTGCCATCGGAAACTCATTAACATCAGGTTATACCAGTGGCGATCTTTTTAAATCCGGTCAGGAAAATTCATATCCATTTATAATGGCAAACCAATTTGAAGCTGCCGGTGGTGGTGAATTTAAACAACCTTTAATGCTCGATGAATTTGGTTTTGGGAAACGATTGTTGCTGGATGCCAGCAGACCAGGGCCTGTTCCTGCAGGTGGTACTCCCGATCCGGGAAACTTTGAATCCATTGCTGCACAAGGCCCCTTCAATAATATGGGTGTGCCGGGTGCTAAGAGTTTTCACCTTATAGCTCCAGGCTATGGAACACTTAATCCTTATTTTGGCAGATTTGCAACCAGTGCTACAACATCCGTTATTGAAGATGCTGCTGCACAGCAAGCTACATTTTTCTCATGCTGGATTGGAGCAAATGATGTATTAACTTATGCTCTGGCCGGCGGTGCTGCGGATAGTGTTACTGATATTAATACTTATACCTATTCAGTTGATTTAATGCTGCAACAAATGACGGCTAATGGCGCAAAGGGTGTTGTTGCAAATATTCCGGATATTACAAGTATTCCATATTTTAC
>JAOZRY010000122.1 GCA_029939965.1 Bacteroidales bacterium
CATAACAATCCCAAAAGGGTGATGGATAAAATGACAATTAATATTCCTGTTTTTTTTCTAAACATTATACAAATGTAAATAATTACCATCCTGCAAAATCAAACTACCCCCTACTTTTAAGTTTTAATTAAGTAATATTTAGAAAACGTTAAGCAAACACAAAAGAAGGATTGTATTTTTTTGTAAAATCAAAAAACATATAATTCTATATTATGCAAAAAACATTTTCTACTTTTCTAATATTCCTGTTTATGGCTCATCTGGGATTCGGGCAATGGACATCACAAAATTCGGGCACCAATCAGGATTTCTGGGCAATAAGCATGGGCAATACCGAGGTTGGCTATGCGGGTGGAGGTCCCTGGCAATTTACTTCTACAAGCGTAATTTCCAAAACAGAAGACGGGGGAGAAACCTGGACTGCACAAAATCCGGTGGGTTTTGCTTCCTGTATTTTTGGGGTGGATGCGCTAAATTCTGATACTGTATATGCCGTTGGATGCAATGCCAGTTATTATTATGGGTTAATCCTTCGCTCTTTTAATGGGGGAGAAACCTGGACAACAAAAAACATTACAAACACCTGGGGTTTTTATTGTGTTGAGTTTCCAACCCCATCAATAGGCTACACATGCGGCTGGAACGGAAGGATTTATAAAACTGTAAATGCCGGCGATAACTGGACTTCGCTATCTTCGGGGAGTTCTCAAACTTTTAGGAGGATGTGCTTTGTTGATGAAAATTTGGGTTTTGCAGCTTGCGGAACTGATCATGCCAGCACAAACAAAATATATAAAACTACCAATGGAAATTCATGGAGTTTAATAAAGAACTTTGGAAGTAGTTTTATAATTGGCGGAATGTATTTTTTTGATGAGAATACCGGAGTTGTTGTGGGTACCGAAAGTTCAAAGGCAGCTATTAAAAGAACTACCGATGGGGGTTCGAGTTGGGAAAACGTGTTGGATGGCAACTATTCTTATGTACTCGAATGCTTGTTTTTTGACGAAAACATTGGCTGGGCAGCCGGAAAATATGGTTCCAATAATGGAATATTCAGGTCGGAAGATGCAGGGGCAACATGGGAGTTGCACTTTTCGGGTTTAACCGGTACACCTTATGCGGTAGTAAAGCACGACACAAACTCTATAATTGCCGGTACTTCGGGTATGATAATGAAATATACCGAAAGCCCGCCTACACAAGTGAAGCCTCTCAAAAAGAAGGAATCAATGATATATCCAAATCCTGCAAGTAAATCTATTAATATAGATATTAATTCGTTTCCCGATGGCAAATTATACACCATTAATAATTGCAACGGAAATTTGATTTCATCCGGTGAAATTTCAGGATCAAAAAAAACAAATATTAATGTGGAAAACTGGCCAAAAGGATTATATGTTTTATTAGTCAGCTCGATAAATAATGAAAATATTATAACAAACAAATTTATAATAAACTAATCTATGAAAACAAAAATCAAATCCCTGTTCCTTCTTCACCTTATTGTATTATTTACTTTTTCGCAGGTGCTAAATGCAACTATAATCAATGTTCCGGCCGACCAGGCTACCATTCAGGCAGGGATTACAGCCAGCACCAATGGCGACACCGTTTTGGTGCAACCCGGCACATACAATCAAAACATCAATTTCAACGGGAAGAATATTACGGTAGGTTCCTTGTTTCTCACAACCGGTGAAGTATCGTATATTTCGGAAACCATAATTAACGGCGGGAATAGTAACTCTGTAGTAAAATTTAACACAGGCGAATCGAATAATGCTGTTTTGTGTGGTTTTACAATTACAAACGGGTCGGCATATTATGGTGCAGGTATTAATTGTTATTCGGGAGCAAGCCCAACATTACATAATTTGGTGATAATCGACAATCATGGTTTTGCCGGCGACAGCTATGGTGGTGCTTTATGCTTTATGGATAATTCAAATGCGGTTTGTTCAAATCTTACAATCACCAATAACAGTGCGAATGAAGGTGGTGGAATATTTTTTCATAACAATGGCAATGCTACCATGTCGTATATTACAATGACGAATAACACATCAGCCCACGGAGGTGCAATGCAGATTTCATACTCCGATCCTGTAATCGACCATAGTGTTTTTTACGAAAACAATTCTCCTTTTGGTGGTGCGGTATATGTTTTTAACTACTCAACCCCGGTATTTACCAATTGCACATTTTCATTAAATGAAGCTGATTATGGTGGAGCCTTTTATTGTAGCGATTTGGGTGGTGCTCCCATTATTACCAATTGTATTTTTTGGAACGATGAATCATTGTACAACAACGAAATTTTTGCCACTTCATCCACATATCCTCCTGTTGTAACTTATTCTAATGTAGAAAATGGAACAGGTCAGTTTTGGTTTGGAACAGGTTGCATTGCCGAAGACCCATTGTTTGTTGACGCACCTGCCGGAGATTTTCATCTGTTAGCCGGTTCGCCTTGTATTGATGCCGGAGACCCTGATTCGCCTCCTGACCCTGATGGATCGCAGGCTGATATGGGCGCATTTTATTTTGTTGGCGGTTCAAATCCGGGTGTGGCAACAAATCCGGTACCTGCTCATGAAGCAACAGGTATTTTGCTTAATCAAATGCTAATGTGGACAAATGGTGAAAATACAACTCAAGTGGATTTATTTTTCGACACTATAAACCCTCCCGTTAATCAACTCCTTTTTAATGAGCCCGCCACAACAGAGCAATTTAATCCCAATCTTCAATATCAAACAACCTATTATTGGAGGGTAGATTGCGTAAATGAATATGGAGCAACCGAAGGTAATATTTGGAGTTTCACCACCGGAATAAATACTTCAACCAACTTTGCCTTTCTACAAAACAAAGAGATAGTAATCAGTCCTAACCCTGCAAATGAGGTAATTAATATTAAATCGGCAATGGCAATTATTCATTTGGCTGTGTTCAATAGCAACGGACAAATTATATATAACGCTGATGCCAATTCCACAACTTATTGCCTGAATGTTGGTAGTTTTAAGAGCGGTTTATATATTTTCAGGGTAACAACTACCGAAGGCACAACTATAAAACGGGTTGTGATAAATTAACTCAGGAGTGGTTTTGCGATTCGAAACATTTATGAAGCACCTCAAATGAGGTGCTTTTTTTATGGGGACTTCAAAAAATTTACATATAATATTATAACAACAAAATTCCATAAATGTACATACCTACGGTTTAGACAAATCCGTTGGTTCATCAATAATTTTTGTAATTTTTATCAGATAATCATCATAACGTTTATTCCGACTATCCTGATTGCAACTTAAAAGAGCTATGTATGCTTTTGTAAATTCTTTGTTTTTGAAATATGCTTTCGATAAATTAAACAAGCCTGTTTCGTAATACGGATATATACTTAGAGATTGCTTGATATACGATATTGCCTTTTCGTTATCGCCCATCATTGCCGACATACTTGCAAGATTATTAAGAATAAAAACCTGCGTAGGAAAATACCCTAAAGCGGTTTGTAAATCTTTATAAGCCTGATTATTATTCTTTAGTTGCACATTAGCCATTCCTTTAAACAGATGAATAGGTATCGAAAATGCATCAACTGTTGTAAACGGTGTAATTGCCTCATCGGCATATTCTATTGCTTTTTTCCAGTCGTTAACCTCTTTTGCCTCATAAGCTTTTTTAACAAATACCTCCGACCGAACCATAATACCGGCAAAATATATACTTATAGCAAAAACTATTATTGCCAGAGCATAATAAGAAAAAAGATATTTATCCTTTTTCAAACTCTTTTTTGCCGGTATTTCATAATAAATACCAATAATTCCTGCCATCATTAAGGTAATATATATTTGCTGATTTATCCTTTCTAACGGAAATGTAAAAAAAGCAATTATTAAGTAACTGCCAATCCCCGAAATCATCAGGGTAGCAAATAGTAGTTTTTCTTTATCAATTTCGGTAAACAAAATTTTAAAATAATAGATGGCAATTATTAGGAATACAAGTAAATAAAAGAATAATGCAAAAATGCCCTTTTCTGACAGTATCCACAAAAAATCGTTATGAGGTCGTCTCCAATTTTGATATTTCGCCCCATGGTTAATATTATAATAAGGCAAAACCGAGATTTTCCAATTTCCTGCACCAACTCCAAATATGGGGTTATCCTTTGACAATTGCATAGTTGATTCCCACATTTTTAAACGGCCCTGATTATTATCCGATTTAAAATCGAACATAGTTGAAATCTGGTATTTCAATAAAATTAGTGTTCCTGATTTTTGAATAATTAAAAAACTCCCGGACAGTACAACTATAACAATTGCTGAAATTACCAACCCCTTTTTAAGCAAGTCAGAATTATTGTTTATTTTTTTCTTAATTGAAATTATTGCCCATAACACACTAAAGCCAACAAAAAAGACCATAGTAGATAGCCATACCGATCGGGTTTGCAAAATCGCTATATTTACCAATAACATAAAAATTGAATAAATACTGATGCCACGCCACCATTTTTTAAAACTAAATACACCAAACAAAGCAAATGGCAGCATCAGAAGCAATGAGATAGCAAATTGATTTTTGTGTGCCATTAATCCATTTATGGAGTATAATGCATCTAGCAACTCCTCTTTAGAGTTGCCAGGTATATTATCAAAATATTGAAAAAGCCCTATTGACGTTGCAATCAGAGAACTGATCAGTACACTTTTAACCAGCAAAGAAATAAAGTTTTGATTCTGAATAAAAATTCGGGAGGCAAAAATTAATAAACCAAAAGAGAGCAAAGTTTTTACAATATCGAATAAACCTTCGGCAGGGTTTACTGCTTGTGTTAGCGAAAAAACAGATAATAGGAAAAATAAAAAAAATACAGGAAAAACAATTAGTTTAAGAAAATCAAACAGAGATTTGCCTTTTGTGCGTTTTCTAATAAATATTATTGTAAGAACTAACATTGTAATTCCTAAAAAAAGCAACCTTGGTGTTAAAACCGGATCTACAGTATTTGATGAAAAAATTAAAGGGAGTACAATGATTGTTGAAACCAATAAAAAATACATATCCATTGGCCTCGATTTCTTTGGTTGCGCCGATTTTAGTATCTTTTTGCTCATTTTGTTCAATTCAAATTATTAACTTGTATCGCTAACAAAAATATTACACTTTATTTACATAAAATGATAAATGTAAATATTAATTATGTTCGGATGTATTAATGCCAACACATTCTCTGATTTTTAATGGTGATTTATTAATAGTTTAAAATATTTTTGTGGCAATTGAATGCTGATTTAATTTGGGCTTGTATCCAAATAAGTTGGCCATAACAGTTCAAAGCTGTGTGCCAGCTAATATTTTTTTATAAAAACAAATTTATTTAGAAACGGATTTTAATAGTTTTGCAACGGATGAATGGAACACTAAACAGTATTAATTATTTAAAAACATTAGTTGATAAACACAAGTCGAATCTTGTAAATATTTTCTTTTGGCTTTTTATAATCTTGTTCTTCACCGATCGCGTTATAAATTACTTCATCCATTTTCCGTTTTTTGTTATTTCAGCTGTAATAGTGCTTCCTTTTGTGTACTTGTTTGCACAATATCAAAACCCTGAGAAAAAGCAATTGCGTGTGCTGATTTTTTCTTTCCTGACGATAGCTATTCTAAACAGCATAATTTATGTGTTCTCAACAAAAAACATTTCCGACTTTCTGTTTATCAGCATGTTTTTTATTTTTTACTTTTTTTACAAGAATAATATCAATTATCTAAAACTTTCAAATATTTATCTTTTTCTTTTTCTGTGTCTTTTTATATTCTCTTTTACATTTTTTAGTATTAATTCCCAATTTTATGGGAAAGCAGAATATTCAAAATCTTATAATTGGGATAACTACTCCGAAAAAAAAACAGAACAATCACCCCCGAAAAAATCGGGTAAGGATTTAAATAAAAAAACAAAACGAGTACTGCCAAAAAAACAACTAAACTACCATAACGAAAAAATAGAACGAATAGAAAGTGGACAAATAGATAAAAAAAAATACATCAGGTGGGAACCGAACGATTTGGATGCAGTGGAATTATTAAGGATTTATCACAACGGGTTGTTCAGGCTTCCACACATCGCCTCGTATTTCTTTGGGTTTCTGTTCCTGTTTTTTGCGTATCAATATCAGAAAAAAAGAAAAACTATCGATATTATTTTACTAACAATTAGTGTTGTATTTTGCATTTATACCGGAACAAGAGTTGTGCTGGCAGCTTTTATTTTAGCCTTCATCACATACTTATTCCGAAAAAAATATTTCATTTATTTAGTTCTACTTTTTACAGCAATGCTCTTGATGGTAATTGCAAATGAATATTTTCTCAAATTAACCGAGAATACTTTTTTATATCAATATTTCACATTCATTAAAACAAGTACCGAAAACTTCACCCGGCTTTCACGATTCAGATTGTGGTATTCGTGGTGGCTCGAAGTAAAGGATTTCGATTTTTTGAATTTTATAATAGGAAAGTCTTTTGTAAATGCCCTTATTGCCAATTCCAAATATCTTGATTTTAAAGTATGGTATCACAACGATTTTATTAATATTTTTTATACCTACGGGGTTTGGGGAGCTATGCTATATATTTGGTTTTTTATCAAAATTTATCGCGACAATAAAATAATGATTATGCAGAACACATACATTTTTATTTTTTTTAGCTCGATGCTACTCACTGCAATAATCAACGGGTTTTACTACTATTTTCCTGTGTTCCAGCTATATCTGTTTTTTTTAATGATCAAAAATGAAAAACAATTGGTTTCGATGAACAATATCCAAATTGCTGATGACAAATAATAAAATCACTGCCGAATATGGAATGGAACTAACAAGCATTGCTAAAAATGCAGGCATTAGTGCGTTCGGGATTTTATTTATGAATATAATGTCGTTTGCCAACAATATTTTTATAACAAGAACCTTAGGTGCCGATTCTTACGGTTTATTTGTACTTGCCACCAACTTATTTACATTTATTGCCCTTATTCCACAACTTGGGTTCAGCAATACCATCATTCGTTATGTTTCATTTTATATAGGTAAAGGGGAAGAAGCTAAAGCAAAGGGCACTATTTTATTTGGTTTTAAAGTACTTTCGATATTAAGTGTAATTGTAATGTTGATTACAATATTGTTAAGTTCCTTAATTTCAGAGCAAATATTTGAACGACCCGAATTAACACCTTTGTTAAAAATCCTGTTATTATCGCTTCCTTTCGCTCTGATTGCTACTGTGTTTTTTGCCTCACTAAACGGACTGAAACTTATAAAATATCAGGTAATTGCCACTAATATATTAAACCCGGTTATTTTCTTTTTGCTCATAGTAACCGCATTTTGGATCGGGTTTCGACTTACAGGTTTAATCTGGATTATGGTTATAATGGGAGTAGTAAGTGCAGCCCTGGCTTATTATTATTTAAACAATAACTATTTTAAACACAAAAAGAGCCTGAAGCCCGAAGTAGAAAAAAAAGAGTTGCTGAATTTTGCAATTCCCATATATTTAAATCAGTTTTTAAATAGTGCGATAAAGTTTGCCCCAATATTTATTATGGGATATTTTTTGTCGAACCACGATATTGGGGTTTATAATGTAGGTTTCAGGATTGCAATGCTGGTAAGTGTTTCGTTAGGTGCGTTCAGATTAATTTT
>JAOZRY010000123.1 GCA_029939965.1 Bacteroidales bacterium
AAAGAGACCACCTTTGATCTTTTTCACCTAAGCCAATAAGATTTTATCCGGTATTAGCATCGCTTTCGCAATGTTATCCCCGATTCGGAGGCAGATTACCCACGCGTTACTCACCCGTTCGCCACTTTACTTTCTTTAGCAAGCTAAAGATTTCTCGTCCGACTTGCATGTGTTAAGCACGCCGCCAGCGTTCATTCTGAGCCAGGATCAAACTCTCCAGTTTATCTGTCAGCGAAACACCTCGCGATATTGTCACATACCCTCCGTGTCCCGCTTGTTTCCCATACTCACAAGCTGTCACTGCACAGTTTTCAAAGATCAGTCTCGCTTCCGCCTCCTTTTCCCCCCGGCGAAAACAATAGAATATAATCCCTTAATCTTCCCTTGTCAAGAAATTGTTTGTATTTAATTCCCCAACGTATTATTTGGCTACCAACATAAGCTGGGACACTAAATGTAGTTGTAGGTTGGGTTGAGAAACGAAACCTGACGAATTCAGGCTGATGTCAGGTTTCGTTCCTCAACCCAACCTACGTCTGCCCCGCCTTATGTTGGTAGCCTATTATTTGATATATTTATAATATATACTTACTAAACAAAATAACCTAAATGCTATTATTTATTAGATGTCAAGCTTTTTATCCGGTCGAACCCGGATTTAACCAAACAATTGCAATGCGCCCGCGTACACCTAATTCATAATGAAAAGGCGAACAGCTTTCCGCTAAGAATCGGAAATTGCAGCGCTAAAAGGGGCTACCAACTTAATGTGGGACAAAAATCGGGTTTCTGAAGCGATGAAAAGCTACGGGAGTTACAATGACCGAGAAACCCGATTTTTAAACTGTCCCGCCTTATGTTGGTAGCCCTAAAAGGTTTAAACCAGAAACTAATGAACCTGTTGGGCGACAAACCTAGTTGGCACTAATTTTATAATACCGCTTTTTCCCTGCGCGCAAAATAATATCACCTGAAACAAGATCGTCAGCCGATATTATTTTATCAAAATGTTCAATCCTGACATCGTTGACATAAGCTCCTCCCTGTTCAATCAATCTGCGTGCGGCTCCTCCCGATTTTGCAAGACCTACCTCGCTAAACAATTTAAATGCTGGTATGCCTTTATTGAGTTTGTCTAATTCCATCATCGTACCGGGAATGGCGTCAACAGACAATTCAAAAGTAGTATTATCCGGAAATGATGATGAAGGAAGAATACTTTTTAATCTTTTTTTTGCACCGAATACACTCACGGCTGCGCGCAACGCCTTGATAGCCTGTTTTTTACCATGCGCCAGGCGGGTGGCCTCATAAGCCAAAACGGATTTTGCATAATTTAACTCCGCCTCCTGCAATTTTCCCGCTTTTCGAATTTCCACCATCGGTAAAAAAGTAAAAAGGGCTAAAAATCTTTCAACATCTCTGTCATCCGTATTGACCCAGAATTGATAGTATTCATAGGGTGTAGTCCTGTTGGGATCTAGCCATACAGCTCCTTTGGCGGTCTTGCCCATTTTTTCTCCGGAACTGGTGGTTATCAGTGGAAAGGTAATTCCAAAAACAGTTTTATGCCGTATTCTCCTGACCAGATCAATCCCAGCGACAATATTGCCCCATTGATCGCTGCCTCCCATTTGCAGACCACAACTTTGGGTGTCAAAAAGGTTTAAAAAATCATAGGCCTGCAAAAGCATGTAATTGAATTCAATAAAATTGAGACCTTCTTCTGAATCAAGCCGCATTTTATAACTTTCAGCTTTAATCATTCGGTTGACACTGAAATGCCGTCCGATATCCCTCAAAAACGTGATATATCGTAGATCATTCAGCCAATCGGCATTATTCAGCATAATCGCTTGGTTATCATCAAACTGAATGAATTGAGATAACTGTTTTTTAATACCATCCGCATTTGTTTCAATCATTTCCTTCGTAAGTAATTGGCGCGCCTCTGTTTTTCCACTTGGATCGCCCACCATACCGGTTCCCCCACCCACTAAAGCAATCGGACGATGGCCTTGGCGCTGCATGTGTGCAAGAGACATTATCGGTACCAGGCTTCCGACGTGTAAACTGGATGCCGTCGGATCAAATCCGATGTAGCAAGTTGCATTGCCTTTGTCCAGATAGTCCTTTAATTCCTGATCATGCGTCGTATTTTCAACAAAACCTCTCTCTCGCAAAGTTTCAAGTACTTCTGACATATTTTTTTACCTCACTTGGGCAACTCATATTTTTTTTGGAATCCCCCAGGGAAAAAGTGTTAGCTAATCAAAAAAAAATAACCTAAAAACATAAAACTATTTGTTTGCATATTCCACAGATCGCGTCTCTCTTATCACTGTTACTCTTATCTGCCCTGGGAAAGTTAAAGCTTCCTCTATTTTTTTAACAACATCCCGGCTGAGCAATATCGCATCTTCATCTGAAATGATTGAACTTTCCACGATAACACGTAGTTCACGCCCGGCCTGAATGGCATAAGTATTTGCAACGCCATTGAATGAATTGGCTATTTTTTCGAGGTCTTCAAGGCGCTTAATATAATTTTCCAGCATTTCACGACGGGCACCGGGCCTTGCTCCGGAAAGACTATCGGCAGATTGCACCAGTATCGCGTATACTGAACTCGGAGGAACATCTTCATGGTGAGCGGCAATGGCATGTACAATTTTATATGATTCTCCATATTTCTTGGCAAGGTTAGAGCCTATTAAGGCATGAGGTCCTTCCACCTCATGATCAACAGCTTTACCCAAATCATGCAACAATCCCATACGACGTGCGATTTTCTGGTTGAGTCCGAGTTCGGCCGCCATAATCCCACATAAGAAACCGACTTCAACGGAATGCTGCAAAACATTTTGGGCGTAGGAAGTTCGAAACTTCAAGCGGCCCAAAGTTTTAATCAATTCAGTGTGTATTCCATGTACGCCAAGATCAAATGCGGCTTGCTCTCCAACTTCTTTAATGGTTGCATCCACTTCCTGTTTCACTTTTTGGACAACATCTTCAATGCGCGCAGGATGAATCCTGCCATCGGATATTAACTTAATCAATGATAAGCGTGCAACCTCTCTTCTGATGGGATTAAAACCGGATAGAATTACAGCTTCGGGTGTATCATCAATAATAAGATCAATTCCTGTGGCCGCTTCCAGTGCACGAATATTGCGACCCTCACGCCCAATGATACGACCTTTCATTTCATCACTTGGAAGTTGAACAACGGATACGGCGCGTTCGGCGATAAAATCACCTGCGTAGCGTTGAATCGCATTGGCAATGATCTTTTTCGCCTTTTTGGCAGCCTCCTCATTCGATTCATTTTCAATGCGTTTTATCATCCGCGCACCTTCGTAACGTGCTTCGTTCTCCATCGCGCGTATCAACAGTTCTTTGGCCTGTTCAGCAGTCAGCCCGGATATTTTTTCAAGCTGCTTTTTCTGTTCATCCAGCAATTTTTTGTATTCTTTTTCATTTCGAACCAAATTTTCAGTTCTTTTTTGCAGTTTTCTGAACTTACGCCCTATTTCCCTTTCTTTGCGGTCGGCCTGTTCAATTTTTACTTCAACCTTCTCCTCCTTATGGAGCAAACGCTGCTCTTTTTTATTCAATTCACGGCGCGTTTCCTTAGTTTCAAAGTCAAAATCACTTTTCATTTTTAAAAATTTATCTTTTATTTCAAGATTGGCCTCCTTTCTGAGCGTACCAGCTTGTCGGTTGGCATCTTTTATTACGCGTTCCGCTTCTTCATTCGTCGTTTTTAATTTTTCTTCAAGTTTTTTCCCTTTAAACCAATATGCAACGGCAAAACCAAAACCGAAGCAAGTAATTGCTATTAGTAAATATTCACTCATCACCTTTCTCCCAGGTTAATTATAAACATTCAGATAATCAGCCAATTTTAAGCCCGATTTGGCACCCTTCATTTATCGGTTAACAATTAGGTAGTCATAAAGAAGTGCAAACAACGAATGAACATCAATGAACACCAATAAAAATAAATCATTTATGTCTATTCGTATTCATTAGCAGTTCATCAATTGCTGCATTCCTTTAGAAGTGTAAACTACTTTAGCCTGATATGAAGAATGTCCCCGATTTAATAATTTCAAAATTTTGTAATCAGTCAAAGATTAACGGTGGTGTATTATCTGCTCCCTATATCCTTCTAAAATTAATTAGAAAAGTTTATAGGCATATACATAAATTTCTCTCTTCCAAAACGATTTTGCCATATGTTAAAAATATTCAGGCTTTATAGACATCCAGATAATTAATTTCACAGCATTATCGGTCGGAGATAAACAATCGTTCCTTTTCTCCTTCCGCGATCCATTTTATAAATATTATCTGAACAACTATATAAGTTATCGGACAATGCAAACTTAATTTCCAGATACCAAGCACTTTGAAAAGCAAGTACCCTTCAATCCGATAAAAAACCGTGTCTAAAAAATGCCTAAGTAGTCCGAATACGTGTTTTAGCTGGGTTTTCCAAATTTCAGAACAGTCAATTTTTAGACCACATTGCGCAATTCTGGTCAATTCTGAATTTTAACAGTTTGAATAATAGGTGTGTATTGGGTGAAGATTTTGAAAACGACAGGAAAATACAACAATGGTAAGCGTTTTAGAAGAAATTTTCGTAGGTTTTAGTCTTTCTACTTAATTTGATGATCCTCAAATGTGATCAATAGCTTAAATCTTAGCTACGGAACATTCGATATATTTATTTTACAGATAATCCTTTAAAGCACAATATCGGTTAATCGCAACGACATCAAAATCATTAAACATCCTGTATCAAGTTTATTTTATCCTTGAAATCACTTTTAATTTTTCGTTAGAAACTACCATTTTAACACAAACTCAAAACTAAAAGCCGACTTGCCTCTTTTTACAAAAACTTCCTGAGAATGAAAGCCCCCGCCATAGTGCCGTGTTGGCAGGTCTTTGAACCATTTTTAATAGGTGGGCGCTTTATAATTTCTTTAGGCTTTTCTATACAAGTAGAACTTGCTCACCAAAATCAGTGAAAGCTCCCTTTCATTCAATGTTGGGTCAAAGAACATGGACCAATCACGAACACGGCAGGGGCATCATTTTAGCAACTTAAAATAATCTCCGGAATTTAATGCCAAATTTAGGATATAATCGCTATGGCCCCGCTCATAAATATATAATAATATGATTTTTCTTTTCTAATTAGCCTAACAAGATGAAGATAGCACCCCATAATATCGCAAATGCCAAAGTCAAACCGCTGATTTTGATTGTAATAAAGTAATTAATAGTTGAATTCGACGTTAAAAATTCAAAGGGATAGACTATTTTATCTAACGTTTCTGTCACTTAACCAGTTTGCTTTTTGTATCTAATTTTTCAACCCCGAATTGATATATCAAATACAATAAATTTTCCTTTTATCTCTGATGACGATAAAATTACATTTCTATATTTTACATCGAATAAGTGGCATCTTTCGTAATAACCAAAAAATAGTACACACTTTTTTCCAGAGTGCTGATGTTACACTATATCATTAACGGACGCTAAATGCCAAACTGTTAGTTTGTCACTCCTCCGAATTATCAACCTGAAAATGAAGGATGCCGAATAATTTTTATTGAGAATTTGAAAGTATATATTTTAAACTTATATATGCCCTTCAGCGACTATTCAGACGAATTCATTTTTTTAGTTTTTTGGGGCATTCGATGCTTCATTGCAATATGATTTATCTGATAAAAAAGTAAAATAAAACCAATTTACGACAATCTATTTTTTCCCATTTGAAATATCTTCAATTTCATATAGTTTGGCCAAAACACGCTTCACTTTTAAAAGTATGATATTCCTTTCGTTAATGTAATTCTTTTCAACTTCGATTTTATTTTGAATTTCAATTTCCAAATCATTGATCTTGGCATTTAATCCCGAATTTTTTTTATCTAAAGATTTACAGACTTTAATAAGCCCATCAACCTTCTGTTCTATTTCTTCAAAATGCTTGATAATTTCTTCATTTTCCAATTATTCACCTCTTTACACGCTTATATAAACTATAGTCACTCGAAAATGAAAATGTCAAGTTTTTTAAACATACTTACGCCCTTTTCCAAATGACCTGCTAACACTAAGGAATATGGAAAGAAATAATTATCCAAAAAAATGGGGTTACGCAAAGATTCTCGTTCCCACGCTCCTGCGTAGGAATGCGGTGCGGACGCTCCAGCGTCCCTGCAATACACCGAAAAAGCAGATCACTCGCAAAAAACAGGACGCTGGAGCGTCCAATTTATGTTCCCACGCTGGAGCGTGAGAACAAGAGTAATTGGATAGTTATTATTTTCCATCTCCCTAAGTAACTCGACAGTCTTAAGTTCTTTGCCATTTAGGGCTACCCACATAAGGCGGGACAGACGTAGGTTGGGTTGAGGAACAAAAAGGAAACCTGACATCAGCCTGAATTAGTCAGGTTTCGTTCCTCAACCCAACCTACGACTACATTTATTATCCCGGCTTATGTTGGTAGCCCCATTTAGAAAGCATATTTTGATAACCCACTGAATTTATAGAATTTTATATTTCGTCCTCGTCTTTAAAATACCTATTATTTCAGCATGTTACGAGAACTTATGACTGACGAGTAAGTAAGATGCAACGACCTATTGAATGCATTTCACATTAAATTTAGTGCGTCAAAAATATCATAAAATTCGGTCAAATAGCCAGATAAAAATTCGCTAAAAGCCTCTGCTTCAAGGTTTTTAGACCAAGAGTGGCATTAGTTTGAATTTAGTCAACATTTCTAAATATTATTGATTCGACGATCTTAAGTTCAGCAAGTGTATTAATTCCAATTACCTCCTCATGGTGATCTGCAATAACGACTTTCGCTTTTCTATTTTCATCATAAGCAATCCCAATCATATCGGTAAGATAAATTTCTTTTTGGGCATTCTGTGATTTAATTTTATCGACAGAATTCAAAATAAATTCCTTTTTTATACAATATATACCAGCATTAATTGTTTTTATCTTTTTTTGTATAGCTGTCGCATCGGCCTCTTCAACAATAGCATTCAATTGATTGTCCAGATCAAACAAAAGGCGGCCATATCCCTTTGGATCAGGCACTTCCACACCTAAAACAGTTATGTCGCAGGCTTCGTTCAAATGCACATTGATAAGTTTATTTAACGTATTTTGCGATAAAAGAGGAACGTCTCCACATAAAATAACGATCTCTTTGGCAGATGCAGGAACGATTGGTAAAGCGCATGAAACAGCATGGCCGGTTCCCAACTGTTCTTCCTGAAAAGCATAAGAAATTCTAAATTGTTCACTTACGCACTTTTTAACTTTCTCAGCTTGATGACCGACAACAAGAATGACATCCTGTTGCGCTATTTGAACAGCCTGCTCAACAACATACATAATCATCGGTTTATTATTAATGAGATGAAGCACCTTGGCATCCGGCGACTTCATTCTTTTACCCAAACCTGCCGCAAGTATGATAACGGCTATATTTTTTTCTGAAACATTCATTTCATCAAACCTCAAAAAAAGGCCTCAAAAAAAGGCCGCATAAAAAAAGGCAAACCAAATAGTTGGTCTGCCTTTTTCGAATGATTCTAATGTTATTTCATTTTTGTTTTTTCCTATCAGTTATGAGGCATCCTTCATTTTCCGCTCAACACTTTAAAGGCGTGCTGAAACCAAGGTTTA
>JAOZRY010000748.1 GCA_029939965.1 Bacteroidales bacterium
TAATTTTTCATTTTTATTAAACCAATACTTTGTTTTTCTATGAACATCTTGTGTACATAAGCTTTCCCGAATCAAGATCGGAACATACGTTAAAAATGCTCACCCTTACATACGAATGGGATGATTGCGTTTTTACCTCGCCTATGTATAAATATTGTTCACAAATCCCCGGACTTATTTCTGAGCAATCCCTAAGAGTGTCCGCCAACTACAATGCGCATAATTTTGAGGTTGATAACAAAAAATCTGATGATTTGATACGGCCAGAATTTTCTTAGAAATTTACTCCCTTTTGTTGGTATGGGAGGATAATCTTTATCCTTATATCCTTTTGGTATGGGTTTTCTTATCATTGCTTGTTATTGTTTATTGTTACATTTTATTTTTAAGTCAATATGTTTCGTTTTGTCTAACCGGATTTTAGTTTACCTATTCCGGTATAAATGACCATCCTGGTAATGCTCTTGCTTTGTACATAAACAAATAATGCATAAATAGTTTTATCCAGTGTCCTGCAAGTCCGGGTTCTCCAATAGTATAGTTCAGGTCGCGACCCCATTCCGGATATTTTTCGAAATCAGGAACTACCGGAAAAACGGTCATGGTGGCAGCCATTCCATCACGAAGTCCGTAGCCCGATGAGATAATGCAGGCAGCACCCATTTTGCCCATCGAAGCATGATGCTTTATGGTAACTTTACCTGCCTTAACGGAAGCTGCTACATTAAGTGCCACAACCTTTCCCATTACTCCCGAAGGCATTCCGGTACGTGGGGGTGTTGGGAAAATTGGTGTTCCGTTTTTGCTTTTAAATGGTTTGGAGATGGAGTGTGGAGGGGCAAAAGCTATGCCTGATGCAAAAATATTTTTGTATGTCGGGTTCTGATAAGTTGAAGGCCAATCATTGATGCTCCAGTCCTGAAAATCCTTTGGTTTGTAATCGGCATCCACTTTCATCAATCCATTTGGGGCAAACAAATCCGATGAAATATCTTCACCCTTTTTGTTTTTTGCAGTAATGCCCACCCCGGCAAATGCAGGTATCAGCATAGCAAAATCATATTCTTTGGTATGCATTTCCCCATCAAGTGTTTCATAATGTATTACGCCATCCTCTACTTTTTTTACTCCGGCGCGTTTTATCCAATCAATACCATATTCTGAAAGGATAGATTCGGTAAATATTTTGGTTGAGGTTATATAACCACCTTTTTTAATAAAAGCACCACCCATCCCAAAATCGCCACATTCATACTCGTTGGTAAGCCAGGTTATTTCTGCTTTATCCATCAATTTACGTTTATTAATTTCAAAAGCTACATTGAGTGCATACTCAAAAGCCGCACCCTGGCAGGTGGCCATGGGATGTCCTGTACCGATAACAAAACGTTGCTTTTCGCCTTTGGCCATTTTGTTGAGCGATTCCTGCAATTTTTCCCAGGCATGTGAAGCATGACCGTAAGTGCAAACAGATACAGTATGGCCGTTGGGGCCAAGACCCTCGGTTGCACCAAAATTTAGTTTTGGGCCAGTAGCATTAATAAGATAATCATAAACTACTTTTTCTTTTTTGCCTTTCTTTCCTTCATTTACATATTCAACCTCTACAAAAGGATCATTTATCGTACTGTCGCCTTCCGGGAAAATGGTTTTTGCAACAGCTTGCTTAAAGATTATGCCCTTTCGTTTATAAACAGGTGCCAAAGGAAATATTACCTGTTTGGGTTTCATTTGTCCTATACCCACCCAAATGTTGGATGGAATCCATTGGTAATTGCTGTTGGGGCTCACCATGATAACATCATGTTTTTTGCCTAGCTTCTTGCGGAGAATTACCACAGCAGTGTGTCCGGAAATTCCGGCACCAAGTACTACTACTTTTGCCATGCGAATAGTTTTAATTGTGAATAGTTTGTTTTTTCTGGCAGGAAAATCATTCGTTTTGATTCAACCCTTTTTTTGTGATTTGTAAAGGTATGAAAAAAATGTTATTACTTGGTAATGTAATGTCGAACAATTTGAATGTTAGTTCATTATTGATAATTGTGAAAATATTTAAATAGTTGAATTTTAATATTTTGAATTGTATTTT
>JAOZRY010000749.1 GCA_029939965.1 Bacteroidales bacterium
TAACAGAGAGCAGAACTGCTGTTGAAATAATGACATATACAATGATGCGCTGCTGTTTTCTGGTTTTGATGCTGTATATGGTTATAAAATATGCTGATATGTAAGTCAAAAGCATGAAAACCCCTTCAAAAGCAAAGGGCTTGTGGTTTGAGAAGGCAAGTGACAGCATGCATAAAAGAATAATAGCCAGTATAGGCTTATTCATTGGTGTTTTTGGAAGGCTTATTTTGTTGGTTGAAAAATTTCCAGTAACCATAAAAATTGCCGCCAGAATAACACCAATCTGTATAATGGTTGTTGCCCAAGGATGAACTGCTCCTCTTGCAAGTGGAGCAAAAACAATCAGGCTGCATATTATGTAAAAGGCTGCATTGTTGTATGGGGTTGTTATAAACATGGGGTCAGGCTTGGCTTGTTGGCTTATTGGGTGAAAAAGTATTAAGATTTAAGTTTTAAGTTTTAAGTATTAAGTATTAAGTATTAAGATTTAAGTATTAAGTTTTAAGTTTTAGGAAGAGCGGGTCTGACCCTGGTAAGTGGTTGTTTTTATGGAGAAATGGTTGTTATTTTGGGTGTTTTTTGCTCTTAGGGCCTGGTTTTTGGGGTCAAAAAGTGGGTTTTAAGAACGGGCAGAGCCTCATGAGGCAGTATTCAGCCCAAATTCAACTTTAAAATCTGTCGCTTGCTTCCTCAATCACTTTAAATATTGAAATTTCAGAAATATCAGTGACTTCATCCGGGAGGTGCTTGTGATGTGGAAAATTTATACCTTGATTCATAACTGCTGAGATGCAAGCGCATCTACCGATGAATCGTATTCAATTCTGTGTTTCTTCATATCTCCTCCTTATCTGCTTTTTCCCCCTTAAAATTTCAAAGCATAGACACCAATGGTTTTAGTCATTTCTGAGGTCAGGCTTGTAATAACCGCCCACATCACAATGGACACCAGGAAACCACACCTGCTCTATTGTCTGTTCCCGTGTTCTGTTTTTTTCGTTCCACAGGGAGACTGGAAATTTTTTACGCTTTTCATCCATGGCTGCTGCCTTTTTCCAGAAGACCGCATTTGTGAAGCATGCCTGCCAAATTTGTTGTCTGTCCCGTCGCTGCATATTATTATATTCATGGGGTCAGGACGGGAGAATGGAGACGGGAGAACGGGTTACCCAGCTCCGCCCCTTCGGTTACATAAACCAACACTATGTAATCAGGGGAAAAATCCATTTATAATGCAGATAGTTCTCACTTTACGAGCAATATCCTTATTTTCTTCTAATCCTTTTGGTATCTTTTCTTTCGATATTTCTGCTGTAGAAGCTTCTGCAAGCATATTCAAAACCAGTTCAAGGTTGCTCATATTATCTCGCAAGTTTTCCTTTTTCAACCCTTTGTATTTCTTGTATTCTTTTACATTTTTGCCGGCCCAGGCTTGAGTGAGTTCATTGGTTAAAATGGCGTATTCCAAGCCTTGTTTCATTCCTCTTTCTTGCCATTCGTCTGTTAGTTCTTTTCTAACTTCAATACTTTTCAGGCGTTGGTTTATCCACTCCCTAGAGTATCCTTTTGCAAGATAGGTTTCCATAGCACGTTCAAAAGATAGTTCGGGATCCTCTATTTCGTCTATCCGCTGTGCCCCTACTTTTGCCAACCAGATTTTAAAAGGTTCTGCTCTGTGCGATGGAACAGATTGAATAAGACGTAATAACTGTTGGGTATCAGCTACATCAGTCATTCGCTTTTTGCCATCTTTGGCAATCATTTTCAAACGGTTACAATTTGTAACCGTTTCGTTTCCTTCTTTTACAAGTCTATGTTTTAATACTTTCCAGTAATTTCTTGCTCCTTGATAATCTTTTTGCTGCGTTAAAATTGCAATAACATCCACAATAGAAAAAAACCATTTTTCTTGTTCTTCATCCCAATGTGTTCTTACACTTTGCTTTTGAAACAATTGGATTTTATTTTTCATATTTTTAAGATTTAAGTACCAGTTTTAGGATTTAAGTTTTAGGATTTACGGGTTTGGTTTGTGTGGTTGTTATAGCTCCGCCCTGTCGGTTACAAGCCAACCTCCTGTCAAACAA
>JAOZRY010000124.1 GCA_029939965.1 Bacteroidales bacterium
CGTAATACAAATGTTTTTTTCTTTGGCATAAAATGTTGTTCATTTTAATTTCTTATAACACACCTCCATGCAGGCATATTTAGTATCCCACTTTTCGCATTGCTATTGATGCAGTGTTCCTGTATTAATAACCGGTGAAGCATCTTTATCAGAACAAAGCACAACCATAAGATTGCTCACCATTGCGGCTTTCTTTTCATCATCCATTTCAATAATCTTTTTTTGCGAGAGCTGGTGAAGTGCCATTTCAACCATACTCACAGCACCTTCAACAATTTTTACTCTTGCCGCCACAATAGCCGTAGCCTGTTGACGGCGAAGCATTGCGCCTGCAATTTCGGAGGCATAAGCCAGATAACTAATCCTTGCTTCTAAAACTTTTATGCCGGCTATGGCAAGCCTCTCCGATATTTCATTCTCCAATGCATCATTCACCTCCTCGCCACCCGAACGTAAAGTTACATCAGCCTCTTCGTCATCAAAATTATCATAAGGGTAATGTCCGGCCAGTTTCCTTATGGCAGCCTCTGTTTGGATATCTACAAAGTGATGGTAATCATCAACCTCGAAGGCAGCTTTAAAAGTATCCTCAGCTTTCCACACCAATACAATCCCAATCATTATAGGATTACCTAGCTTATCATTTACTTTAATGGACTCGCTATCGAGATTTCGGGCACGTAATGATATTTTTTTACGTGTAAATAATGGATTTATCCAGAAAAACCCGTTTTTTTTCACTGTACCTTTATATGCTCCAAAAAGTACAAGCACAGATGATTCGTTTGGATTTACAATCAAAAATCCAATCGACAAAAACAACCCGAAGGCAAGGACAATTGCAAGCAAAAACATCTTCAGAAAAATCATTCCGAGAACCGGAAATACTATCATCAATAAAACCACAAGCAACATTAAGTAACCTGAAGCTGGCGAATAAACTTTTTCTTCTTTCATAATTAAAAATTTAGATTAATACTTAAATGATATTAATATGATATTACAAAGATAAAGTATTTTATATAGAAAAGTCAAAAATTATTTTAAATATTTTAATTAGTCTCTTCAAGAAAACTCAATGTTTCAGGAAGTGGGTGTCAGAAATCGCTGAGATCGAGGCGGGTGAAGTGTTGAAAATCAAGGAATTTACTTTTGTAAATGACTGTCCAACGATGATATCGGTGTTTTCAGGCGCACACTAATTTTATTAGCAGAACATTTAAAAAAAGAACCGTAGGTGCAGAACACCAAAATATTAAACCCACGAATGGTATTCATTCTGTTCTAATTTCCATTTTACCCGGAATATTTTCATAGTTCACAAATCATACATTTTGGTATCAATATCTCCCACATTTATTTTGAATGAATATAAAATAAAGGTGTGTTTGTGAGGTCTTTTCCAAAGACTGTTTGCCCAAACTCATTGAGATCAAAAAGCATAAGGTTGTTTTAGGGAATTGAATCCATTAATAATCTTAATTTAGATCGCTTTTAAATTTATAATCAATACGTTAGGCATCTTAAAGTATTTTTACTTTTACCACCTTCATAAAATATCAAGAACCATGCGAATAGCAAGATTAAATATTGAGAAAGAGCAGATAACTCAGGATGTGGTTGACCTCTCCGTAATCGATGATCTGATAAAGAAATATAAAGGCAAGAAAGGGAACATGATCCCACTGCTACAGGGTACTCAGGCCATTTTTGGTTACATCCCCACCAAAGCATTCGAAAAACTTGCTGAAGAAACCGGACTAGAACTTAGCGATATGTATGGCGTTGCCACCTTTTACGCACAGTTCAGGCTCCACCCGGTTGGCAAGCATGTTATTAAGGTTTGTCACGGTACGGCGTGTCATGTTCAAAATGCATCTAAAATTACCGAAGCTTTGCAGGATTCGTTAAAGGTGGAAGATGGCGGTACAACAGAAGATCGTATGTTCACCCTCGAATCAGTTGCCTGCCTTGGATGTTGCTCGCTGGCACCAGTTATGGCTATCGGAGGAAATACTTATGGTAAGCTTTCGGGTACTGAAGCTGTAAAAATCGTTAAAAATATCAAGATCACTGAACGCGGGAAATAATTCTGCCCAATTAATCAATCAGAAAAAAGGGACTTCAGATATGGGAAAAACCAAAGTTATAGTAGGATTAGGAAGTTGTGGTGTTGCTGCAGGAGCCAACAAAACATACGAGAAAATAAGGCAGTTAATGGAAGTGGACAACCTTGATATAGAACTAAAAAAAACAAGCTGTATCGGGATGTGTTTTCGTGAACCATTGGTAGAAATTGTTGATGAAACCGGATCATATATTTATGGAAATGTTGATGAGGATCGTGTTATTGAAGTGCTTGAAAAGCATGTAGTAAACCACGAGCCCATTAAAGAATTTGTTGTAAAAACTGATCTTTTTAAAACCGCCGATCATCATTTTTTTGCTGATCAGGTAAAGATTGCTCTCCGTCACTGCGGATTTATCGATCCTGAATCTATCGAAGAATACGAAGCCAAAGAGGGATACGAAGCCATAAAAAAAATTGCTGACAAGGAAATCAAACCCGATGAGGTTATAGATATGGTTCTCAGGTCGGGGATTCGCGGAAGAGGTGGTGGAGGATTTCCAACCGGAATGAAATGGCGTTTTGCAAAGAACAGCATCTCCAAAGAAAAATATATTATATGTAATGCCGATGAAGGCGATCCGGGTGCATTTATGGATCGGTCACTTCTCGAAGGCGATCCTCATGCAATACTCGAAGGAATGCTAATAGGAGCGTATGCAATTGGTGCAACCAGCGGTATAATTTATTGCCGGGCCGAGTATCCATTGGCCATTAAACGCTTAAACATAGCTATTGAGCAGGCTCGCGATATGGGTTATCTTGGCGATCACATTCTTGGTATCGAAGGATTCTGTTTCGATATTTATGTAAAGGAGGGTGCCGGAGCATTTGTGTGTGGTGAAGAAACTGCACTTATTGCATCTGTAGAGGGCGAAAGAGGAATGCCCCGTAAGCGGCCACCTTTCCCCGCTGTATCAGGATTGTGGAAGAAACCTACCAACATCAATAATGTGGAGACATTTGCCAATATACCCTGGATTATTTATAATGGTCCCGAAGCTTATGCTAAATACGGAACCGAAAAAAGTAAAGGCACTAAAGTATTTGCCCTTGCCGGTAAAATTAATAATTCAGGTTTGGTTGAAGTACCTATGGGTATTACCATCCGCGATATTATTTTTAAGCTTGGTGGTGGAATTCCTGACGGTAAACAGTTCAAAGCTGTTCAACTCGGTGGGCCTTCCGGTGGTTGTATCCCCGAATATTTAGCCGACACTATTGTAGATTATGATTCAGTAAATGCTACCGGCGCAATCATGGGTTCCGGAGGTATGGTGGTGATGGACGAAAGTACATGCATGGTTGATGTGGCTAAATTTTTCCTCAATTTTACCCAGTCAGAGAGCTGTGGTAAATGTACATTCTGTCGTATTGGTACAATGCGAATGCTCGAAATCTTAGAAAGGATTACCGAAGGCAAAGGAAAAGAGAGCGATATCGAATCCCTCGAAGAGCTGGCATACCAGATAAAAGATAATTCACTATGTGGTTTGGGTCAAACAGCACCAAACCCTGTACTTACTACTCTCAAATATTTTAGAGATGAATATACAGCCCACATCATCGAAAAGAAATGCCCCGCCAAGGTCTGTAAAAAACTACTTACCTACACAATTGTAACAGATAAATGTACCGGTTGTACCGTATGCGCACGCAAATGTCCGGTTGATGCAATAGCCGGCGAACGCAAGCAACCACACATTATTGATCAGGAGGCTTGTATCCAGTGTGGCGAATGCTATTCAAGATGTAAATTTGATGCCATAACCATTTCTTAGTTCAAACTATTAATATCAAAGACCGATAGAAAAATGAACAATAGTTTAAATATATTACTCAACGGAAAAATTGTAAATGGTAAACAGGGAGAAACCATCCTTGAATTGGCCAACAGGTTTAATATCGACATTCCCACCATGTGTAATGATCCAAGGCTCGATCCTTATTCATCGTGTTTTATTTGTGTGGTTGAAGTAGCAGGTTTGCGCGGTTTGCAACCTGCTTGTTCCACTATGATTTACGAAGGGATGAAGATAAATACTAAAAACGACCGTGTTAGAAAAGCGCGGAAAACAGCTCTCGATCTCATGGTTAGTAATCACTATGCCGACTGTGTGGCACCATGTAAGGAGACTTGTCCGGCAGGTGTAGATGTGCAAGGTTATATTTCTCTCATCGAAAAAGGGTTGTACAGCGAAGCCGTTGGCTTGATTAAGGAAGTAAATCCATTACCTGCTATTTGTGGCCGTGTGTGTGTTCGTCCTTGCGAAACTGCATGTCGTCGCAATTTGCTTGACGAAGGAGCAGGAGTTGGCATCGATTACCTCAAAAGATTTGCATCAGATATTGATCTGGAATCTGATAAAAGATATATTCCGGAAGTTGCAACTTCTACAGGTAAAAAGGTAGCCATTATCGGTGCCGGACCCGGAGGTTTATCATCAGCATATTTCCTTCAGCAAAAGGGACACCAGTGCGATATTTATGAGGCAGCCCCAAAACCGGGTGGGTGGCTAAGGTATGGTATTCCTGAGTATCGTTTGCCCAACGACATAATTGATAAAGAGGTTGCTGCAATTACCGAACTGGGAGCACGCATTTTTTATAATCAAAAACTTGGCGATAACCTGCATTATTTAGAGCTGAAAGAAAGATATGATTCAGTAATACTAACCATTGGTTCGCAACGAGGAACTCTTATTGGTTGTGAAGGTGATGATGCCGAAAATGTTTTCTCAGGTATCGACTTCCTTCGCAATATGGAGATGACCGGACAGAAGTACGACTTTTCAGGAAAAACTGTAGCGGTTGTGGGTGGTGGAAATACTGCCATGGACTGTTGTCGTATTTCGCTGCGGTGCAATGCCGAAAAAGTTTACGTAATATACAGACGTACCGAAAATGAAATGCCGGCAAACCCCATCGAAATTCACGAATCGAAACTGGAAGGGGTGGAGTATCTTTTTCTTACCAATCCGAAAAAAGTAAATAAAGACGAAAATGGTGTACTAAAATCCATCACGTGTTTAAAGATGGAACTGGGAGAACCGGATTCTTCAGGCCGCCGCCGTCCGGTACCAATCGAAGGCTCAGAGTATGAACTGGAGTTGGATTACATTTTGGCTGCCATCGGGCAAAAAACAATTGTAAACTTCCTTGAAGATGTAAATGCATCTGCCAATGGAAATAAACTAAAGGTAAATCGTTGGGGCGATATTGATGCAGACCGGCAAACACTCCAAACAGGGATTCCTTCGATGTTTGCTGCCGGCGATGGTGTATCCGGGCCTGCTACCATTATCGAGGCAATTGCGCAAGCTAAAGTTGCATCACGAAGTTGTCATCAATATTTATCTAATGAAACATTAACACCGGAGAAAAAAGAATTTATCAGTCGTCGGGATCATTTTCACGATCAGGATGCTAAGGATTATCTTGGAAGATACCGGCAGCAGTTGCGACATGAAATGCCAACAATTGATCCGGATAACCGTAAAAATTTTAAGGAAGTTGAACTTGGATATGAAAATGAAGAGGTTGCACATAATGAAACCCTGAGATGCCTGGAATGTGGTTGTTCTGAAGTTTTTGCTTGTGATCTGAAAAAATATTCTACCGAGTATGGAGCCGAACAGCAAAAATATGATGGTGGACATGTAGAATATGATGTGGACTTTTCGCATCCATATATCGAAATCGACAATAATAAATGTATCCTTTGTGCACGTTGTGTACGCATTTGCAAACAAGTAGTTGGTGCCGGAGCACTTGGGCTTATTGAGCGTGGTTTTAGTACTTATGTTGCTCCAAGTATGGGCAACTCTCTTACCCAAACAACCTGCGAGTCGTGCGGAATGTGTATTTCGGCCTGCCCAACGGGCGCAATTACCGAAAATGTAAATTTCAAACCCGGCCCGGTAAAGCATGATATTATCGAAACTATCGATACTTATGGCTCTGAAGGATTTGAAATAAACCTGCATCACAAAGGTGGTTTCTTTATGCAGGCAACAGGCAGAATTGGGGAGATAAATTTTAATGGGAACATCAGCCGGCAGGCAAAATTTGGCTATGGCTACCTGAATGACCCATCTCGTATTCTGAAACCATTGGTAAAAAAAGGCGGTAAGTTTGAAGAGATATCATTTGAAGAGGCATTCGAAATAATTTCCGACCGCATCAAAGGAGTAAATCCTGATGATAATGCTTTTTTTGCCGGAGCCCGATTAACGAACGAAGAAATATACATGGTGCAAAAACTGGCACGTGCCGGAGCCAAAACCAATAATGTAAACTGCTTTCAGTATATGGGGCGCGGCATTGGTTACGGACAAAATGCAACTGCCAATGTACCTTTCGAAGATATTAAAAACGCCAGTCGCATATTTATTTTAGGATCAAACCTTCATATAGATTATCCGCTGGTAAATCATATAATCTTTGATGCACGCAACCGCTACAAAGTACCTGTTGAGTTGGTTACCACCGATGATAAAAGTGGCATGAAGCATAAAGTGGATAAGGTACATGAAATTAAAGATTATTACCATTTTATTAAAGCCGTAAATTATTTCATTATTTCAAGTGGCTTGCAAAACCAGTTATTCATCAACGATCGATCGCTACAATACGAAACATATAAATCGAAGCTGATGGCTGAGGATTTTGATGAGTTGTTCGAAAAATCCGGTGTTTGCTGTATTGATGAGTTAGCAGAGTTTGCCAAGGATTTCAACAATGAACCTAATGCTGTTTTGGTTTTCTCCGAAAAAGAACTTTCATCCAACGTTAGTTTCGAGCTGTTCAACCTCGCTGTTATTACCGGAAAATCAGGGAAATCGTCGCAGGGATTGGTAGCAATAAAAGAGAAAAATAATTCGCAGGGGGTAATTGATATGGGTGGATGTCATAAGATCGCACCTGGATTTCAACCCTACGACAACCCACAAGTTATTGCAAAGCTGAAACAAAAATGGGGAGTGGATGATATTCCCGAAAACATTAACAGCCCATATAAATTACTAAAAAAGAGTTTACTGAAAAACATCTTTATTTTTGGTGAAGACCCAATTGGATGCGCCGTTAACCAAGAAGAGGTTAATGCATGGTTTGAAAAAATAGATTTCGTTATGGTTCAGGATTATTTTATGACCGAAACGGCTAAGCATGCTGATTTGATTTTACCTGCATCCATGCCGTTTGAAACAGGCGGAAGTTTTACAAACACACAAAAACGCATACAAAAGTTGGAGAGGCAAATGGAATCGAAATTAGAAAAAACTTCGCTTCAGCAAATTGCTGAAATAATGGTGAAGTTTGGTCTGAACAAAATTGATGATCCTGAAGAAGCCCTTTGGGAAGCATTTGGTCTGCTACCACCAGCCACCGATCCTGAAAAGCGCAAGTACCAGTTGCATTATACATCGCATGATAATTACAACCGTATGTTTAATCATGGTTGCGATATAGTGAACAAGCGCTTTGATGATGAATTCGAAAATGCATTTAAATAGATTTTTCGAACACACAGACTTCGTCAGTTTCGCTTAATCAAGGCGCAGTTTTATTTTTATACCACA
>JAOZRY010000125.1 GCA_029939965.1 Bacteroidales bacterium
TGCCCATCGGGAGGTATTTGAATACTTCCCGGCATGGAGGGTTCTGAAATAATACTTTCCGGCATACCTGTTTTAACAGATATGACTTCCCCTGATAATCGATATCCCATTCGGTCTGCCTTGGGTGTTACCATATATTTTAAGGAAAGCAAAAGTTTAATACCATCATCAAAATAATCATCCTGGGGTCCCAGGATAGTTTTTACAACGATATCGCCTGGAAAGTGAGGTATAAATTTTTCAGTAATTATCCGCTCTTTTTTTAACAAAAGAGTGTCCCGGGTTTTAAGTATATCGCCCTCTTGAAGGGGCCTGCCTTTAAATCCACCGATCCTGCCCTGGGCATAGGTTGAAAAGCTTCCCATGACTTCAGGAATATTGATACCCCCGTTAAAAGCAAGATATGAGCGGCATCCTGACTGTACCTGGCCTATGTTGATGATATCTCCTGATTTTACCCTTATTGACCGCCATTGTTCAACCCTGGTTTCATTAATTGTAATATCCATTTTTGCACCGGTCAGAGCAATATCCATCTCTTTTTTAATCTCAAGGCAGGGTCCGATTATGGTAATCTCCATTGCAGCCAGGTTTTCCGGGTTGCCCACAAGAAGGTTAGCAAGAGCAAAGGAAAAGCTGTCTAAACTTCCGGAAACAGGAATTCCCATGTGTTGAAATCCAAACCTGCCCCTGTCCTGTATGGTTGTGTATCCACCTGGAGTTAATATCTTTATGGCATCCATCTAATTTGCCTCCATATTTTTTAATTCTATGAATTTTTTTTGAGAAATGGGGACAAATTTTATTTTATCTCCGGCTTTATAGAGGAATGGATTTTTACGATGGGGATCAAAAAGATTTAAAGGTGTTCTTCCTATGATCTGCCATCCGCCCGGGCTTTCAATTGGATACATACCTGTCTGGTTATTTGCAATACCCACAGAACCTTTGGGCACTGCCATTCTTGGAGTTTTAAGTCTTGGTGTAAATAGTTTTTCATTTAATCCTCCAAGAAAAGGAAATCCCGGAGTGAAACCGACCATATAAATTAAGTATTCAGGTGCGCTGTGCATTTTTATAACATCTTCTTGACAAAGGCTGGCTGATTTTTCAACATTTTCCATATCAGGTCCAAATTCCTCACCATAGCATACTGGAATTTGAACAATCTTGCATGGTTCTGTTTCCGAATTTTCAAGGCGGTTTTGGATATTTTCTATAAAGGGTATAAATTTTTCAGGCCTTGTGATTAAAGGATCGTAAATCAGCAGAAGAGATCGATAAGTGGGAATAATTTCTGTAATACCCCTGGGAGTATCAGCATTTAATACCCCGGCCATGGTTCTTACTTTTTTATTGATTTCAGGATCAATTTTTTGCCCGAACTCAATGATAAAGCCTTTGTCACCGGCATTGCGAAAAATTGGTTTTTCTTCTTTCCATTTTTCTGTCATGCAACAGGGTCTCCCATTGGTCTTACTTCTATTTGATTTGTTTCAAGAATATTTTTTATATTTTTTACCAGTTCAACTGCTGCAAGGTTGTCTCCATGAACACACAGGGTCTGTACTTCAAGCTCTATCATGGAGCCGTCAATTGCTTTTACAAAGCCATTGGCCATATCAAGTGCCCGTTTTGCAACAAGTTCAGGGTCACTGATTACAGCCCCGGGTTCTTTTCTGGAGACAAGTGTGCCTTCAGGTGTATATGCCCTGTCCGGGAATGCTTCATAGACAACTTTCAGGCCCATCTCTTCTCCAACAAGTCTCATGGTTTCTCCCTTTTTACCGGCAAGTGCCACAAACTTGAGATCAGCATCAAGATCCATGATACCCCCGGCAATGGATCTTGCGATATCCTTATTGTCAACGGCATCAAGATAGAGTGCTCCATGGGGTTTTACATGTTGAAGCTTTGCTCCATGTACTTTGCAGAAAGCTTTGAGTGCACCTGTCTGATATATCAGATACTGCTTTATTTCATCCTGTGTCAGGGTCATGCTTCTACGGCCAAAGCCTAAGAGATCGGGATATCCAGGGTGTGCTCCAATTGCAACACTGTTTTCAACAGCCATTTCAACAGTTTTATCCATAACTGTAGGGTCGCCGGCATGAAAGCCGCATGCAATGTTTGCAGATGAAATATACTGCATGATCTCATTGTCCCGTCCTATCCTGTAAGCTCCAAAGCTTTCTCCCATATCACAGTTTAGATCCATGGTTTTCATAAAAAATCCTTTTATTTGCCTACCATCAGTTTAGGTAGATATAGTGCAATCTCTGGAAAAATGGTTATGATTGCAGTTGTAAATAACATTAAAAAAAAGAATGGCAGGGCATACTTAGCAACTCTTACGATGGGTTCACCAGTCAACCCCTGTATGACAAAAAGATTGAATCCCACAGGTGGCGTAATCTGGCTGACTTCCACCATTAATATAAGATAGATACCAAACCAGATGGGGTCAAACCCTGCAGCAGTCACCATGGGAAGGGCAATGGGAAGTGTCATTACAACTATGGAAAATCCATCGAGAAGGCATCCCAAAACAATATAAACTCCCCCAAGAAGAAGCATTAACATATATGGTGAAAGATTCAGCTCATTTATTGCCTGGGTAATGGCAGCTGGAATCCCAAGAAATCCCATTGTCCTGGACAAAAACCCTGCACCTACAACAATAAGCATGATCATGGCATTGGTTTTAACGGCTCCTTTAAGGCAGTCAAAAAATATTTTTGTTGTCATTTGACGGTTAATGGCAGCAAAGACCAATGCTCCAAATACTCCAAGGGCTGCAGCTTCCGTAGGTGTGGCATATCCTCCGTAGATGCTGCCCAGCACCATTAATATCAGTACCAGTGTCGGGGCAAGATCTTTGAGGCCAACTAAACGATCTGTCCAGGAATAGCTTTCCTGGCTGGTGGGTGCAATTTCAGGATTTTTTATACCTCTGTAAATAATGTAGGCAGAATAAATTCCTGATAAAAGAAGACCGGGCAGAATTCCAGCTACAAACATTTTGCCTATGGAAACCTCGGCAAGGATGGCATAAACAATCATGATCAAAGAGGGAGGGATTAAAAACCCCAAGGTTCCGGCACCTGCAAGTGATCCCATGGCAAGGCTTTTATCGTATCCAAGCTTATCAAACTCAGCAAGGGTTATTCTTCCTACAGTGGCAGTTGTTGCTGCGCTGGAACCTGATACTGCAGCAAAAAGTGTGCATGAGACAATATTCATGAGCAAAAGCCCTCCTGGAAGACGATAGAGCCAGGGCACAAGGGCTTTGAATAATTTTTCGGAAATTCCTGATTTATATAAAATTTCACCCATAAGGATAAACAGAGGCAGAGCAACATATTCCCATTTTTCAACACTTGACCATACCGAGGATGCCATATTGCTTCCTGCAGGCAGGGAAGAGAAAAAGGTCATTCCTATAAATCCCACTATAAAGAGGGAAAACCCCACCCATATTCCAAGGGAGAGGCACAAAAAGAGGACGCTGAACACAACAATGGACATGAGCAGAAGTTCAGTTTCCATTACACGACCTCCTCTAAGGTTTCTATGGCAACCCAGGTTTTAACAGTTGTTGCAGCAAGCTGGATAAAAAGGCAGGCAGCTCCTATAAGCATAATGGTCATTGGAATCCATAAAGGTGTATGGGTCATGGTGCCCGAGGTGGAGCCATATCGAATGGCTGATTGCACCATTTTAAAAAGATACCACCATAGATATCCCATGAAAACAGTTGTGATCAAAGTTGCAGCAAATGTGATGATTCTGTTTAATCTTTCAGGCAGAAAGCCGAGCACAAGGGTGATTCTGATATGACCTTTCTCTTTCAGGCAATATCCTGATCCCAGAAAAATAATAGCTGCAAGGCCATAAGCACTGTATTCATCAGAAATAAGAGTGGTTTTTTCAAACATATTCCAGATGAAAATCTCCACCAGAATCAGCAACGCCATTAATCCAAGAATAACAGCAGAGATATTTGCCATGACATCACTTAACGTATTGCTAAGTTTTACAAGTTTATTCATCTGTTTCTCCGCTTAATTTTCTGTTTATTATACAGAGGAGCTGGCATATTTATGCCAACTCCTTTTCGGTTGTGATAAAACCAGTCTAACGACCTGTAATTTTATTATATTGTTTTAAAATTCCATTGGCATCTGCTCCTGCTTTTTTTGCCCACTGTGATCTTAATTTGTCACCGATGGCATTGAGTTCAGTGCGAAATTCTGTGCTTACGTTGTCAATGACCATTCCATTTTCAATAAGGGTGGCACGGCTTTTACGATCCATGTCTCCTGCAAGGTTCCACATTTCATCTTCCATCTCGGCAGCAATTTCAAGTACTGTGGCCTGGAGTTTTTTGTCTAATTTATTCCAGGCATCCATATTGACATTGATCATATTTACAGGACCAACAATATTGATGGGGGTGAAATATTTTAATACTTCCCACGCTTTTGCATCAACGCCTGAAACAGAAGAGGTGTACATGGAATCCATGAGACCCGCTTTCATGGCAGGATATACTTCTGAAAAAGGCATTTTCCTTGCAGCAATACCTGTGGCTTTTCCAAAGGCAAGACCTGTACCATCATATACTCTCATTTTAAGTCCATTTAAATCAGATGCAGATTTTATTGCCCGCTGGGTGTAAATACCTGAAAAGGGCCAGACAGAGGTATAGAGAGTCATCTGGTTGAATTTATTTAATTTTTGGGCATACTTTGGTTTGGCAAGCTGATATAAAAGGCGCTGTTCAAAAGCATTGGCAGAGATAAAAGGCTGGGCAGTCAATGCAAGTACTGGTGCATCTCCTTCAACCATGCCTGTAGGAACTTCAGCAATGGCAAGCTGACCTTCTGCAACAGCTCTTAAAAGTTCAGGTCCTTTAAATCCGAGAGATGAACCAGGATGCAGAACAATTGTCAATTCACCGTTAGTGGCCTTGGCAACTTTGTCTGCAAATCTTTGTGCTCCCTGGGAATGGAAATTGCCAGCAGAATAGTTCAGGTGCAAATCCCATTTTGTTTTTGCCTGGGCAGTGGAAAAAATTGTCAAGGCAAACATTAAACCGGTTAGAATAATTAATAATTTTTTCATTTTAATCTCCTTTTCTTATGTTAATATTATAAGATCTTCATACATTTGGATGCTATCATGATGTCATGAAAATTATTATCCTCTGTCTGAAAGTCTCGATATGCTCTTTTAACAATTGCTTGAGCTGTTTTTTGTCTTTATTTACCAGGCTGTCAATTATCTTGTCATGCTCCTGAAGAACAGATTTATAATGAATTTTAAGGGGTCTTTCAGGATCAATAGCATTGTTATAGGAGAGATAGGACAACCTTTTGGCCTCTTTTCTGACATCACTTACAGCCCTGATCAAAAATTCATTCTGGGAGCATTGTGCAAAATTTATGTGAAATTTATGGTTGGCTTCCACCAGTTTGAAAATTTTGTTTGAGAGGATAGCTTTTTTAACCTCTTTATTGGAAGCTTCCATTTTTTTTATAAAAACTGAACAATCTTTATTGAGCGCCATATCAACCACACCAAATTCAAAAATATGCATGCTTTCAAACATGGCTTTGGTGTTCTGCAATGTAATGGGCTTGACGATAACTCCTTTATTGGGATGAGATTCCACCATTTTCTCACCTTGAAGCCTTACAAGAGCTTCCCGGATTGGAGTTCTGCCGATGCCCAGCTCTTCAACCAATAGATTTTCTTCAAGGTGCTGATTGGGCTCATATTCAAGACAGATAATTTTTTTAAGAATAGCTTCATAAGCCATCACAGCCATGGGCTGTTTAGGAATTTTTTGAATTTTTGTTGCTGTTTTCATTTAAAAGTGATTATCCCTTTTATAAAATTATGTTATAAAATTTATCGCCCAATTAAAATATACTTGACATAGATTTAAAATATATGTCAAGTATATTTATAAAAAAAATTTATATTTAAATTATAATTAAAGGAGATAATCATGGATGAAAAAATATATAAGGTTACATCACCTGTCATGGGAACTTTTTATCGTGCTGCAGCTCCGGGACAGCCCTCTCTAATCGAAGTTGGACAAAAAATTAATGCTTCTGATATTGTATGTGTGATTGAATCCATGAAAATATTTACAGAAATACGCAGTGAATATGCAGGTGTTGTAAAAGAGATACTGGTGGAGAATGAGGACCCTGTTATGAAAAAACAGGAGCTTATTATCATAGAAAAAGTATAAGCCGCACATAAGGGAAGGGGATCTATAATGTTTAAACGCATCTTAATTGCAAACCGGGGCGAGATTGCAGTAAGAATTATTCGCACCTGTAAAGAGATGGGAATCAAGACTATTGCTGTCTTTTCCGATGCAGATAAGGACAGCCTTCATGTCAAATATGCAGATGAAGCTGTCAATATCGGTCCTGCTTTGAGTTATAAAAGCTATCTAAATATTGATAACATTATAAAAGCTGCAATAGATAAAAAAGCTGATGCCGTACATCCTGGATATGGATTTTTATCTGAAAATGCCGATTTTGCAAAGACATGCCATGATAACAATATTAATTTTATTGGACCATCGGCAAAAACCATAGAGGAAGCAGGCAATAAATCAATGGCAAGGCAAATATTGATTGAGCTTGGAATTCCTGTAATCCCTGGCAGCGATGATATTATTTCCTCTGCTGATAAAGCTTATGAAATTGCAGAAAAAGTCGGGTTTCCTGTAATTTTAAAAGCATCTGGAGGAGGCGGTGGCAGAGGCATGAGGATTGCCTATACCAAAGAAGAGCTTATTGAAGCTTTTTCAATTGCTTCTGGAGAAGCAGAGGTAAATTTTGGTAATCCTGATATTTATCTTGAAAAATATATTGAAAATCCAAGGCATATTGAAATTCAACTTCTTGGTGATAAATCAGGCAATTATATTCATCTTGCAGAGCGTGAATGCAGCATACAGATGAGATACCAAAAATTAATTGAAGAGGCACCATCTTCTTTTGTTGATGATAATTTGCGTGAAACACTCGGTAAAACAGCCATTAAAATTGCCAAAGCTTTTGAATATTATAATGCAGGAACCATGGAATTTCTTGTTGATAAAGATAAAAATTTTTATTTTATGGAAGTCAATGCAAGGGTTCAGGTTGAACATCCTGTTACAGAACTTATCACCGGTATTGATATTATCAGACAGCAGATTTTAATTGCCCAGGGTAAACAACTTGATTTTAAACAGGATGATTTTAAAATTGATGGGTGGTCAATGGAGTGTAGAATCAATGCTTCAGATCCTGAAGATAATTTTATGCCGTCACCAGGTGAAATCGAGTCAATCATTTTTCCTGGTGGGCCAGGAGTCAGGGTGGATACCCATATCCATGATAAATATATGGTAGGCCCCTTTTATGATTCCCTTATTGCAAAGCTCGTTGTCTGGGCAAAAGATCGACCTTCTGCCATCAAACGCATGGAAAGGGCATTAGATGAGTTTGAAATTAAAGGAATTCAAACAACCATTCCTTTTTTTAAAAAGATATTTAGGAATAGAGATTTTCAAACTGGTGATATTGATACACATTTTTTAGAACAAAAAAATCTTTTATAACAAGGAAAAATTAAATGAAAGTTGATGGAAAAGATATGAGACCCATCTGGTTTGAAAAAGATTCTCAA
>JAOZRY010000750.1 GCA_029939965.1 Bacteroidales bacterium
ATTTTAGCATTGAATCATTTTAGCATTGAATCATTTTAGCATTGAATCATTTTATCATTGAATCATTTTAGCATTGAATCATTTTAGCATTGAATCATTTTAGCATTGAATCATTTTAACATTGAATCATTTTATCGATCGAAATGCTTTTCTAACAATCCTGATTTTTTACCATCCAAATCCATAAATCGCCCCATCTTGTGCTGCAACTACAATAAGCCCGTCAACAACTGCCGGGGTTGAAAATATGGGGCTGCCAATTTCATACCACCAGATTTTTTCGCCTGTTTTTAAATCGAGCATAAAAATCCGGCCATCTGTTGAGGATATCAAAACTTTATTTTTGGCAATTACCGGTGAGCTTTCAACTTTTCCGGGAGTTTTAAATTTCCACAAAATCTCACCAGTCATTTTATCAAAACAGAACACATTTTTACTTCTGGTTCCGATAATAACCTTGTTTCCTGAAATAGCCGGTGAACCTATAATTTCTCCTGCTTTCTCGTGCTTCCACAGTATTGTATTTTCCAACATATTGATACCATAAAATCCACCATCATAATCACCAGTAAAAACCATGTTGCCCGAAATAGCTGCTGACGATGCAATGTAAGTTCCAATCCCGATTTTGTTTTTGAGCTTTCCGGTTATCACATCCACAAAATGCAAATTGCCATCGCAACCTCCAAAAACTGCAATTTGTCCATCAGTTGCCGGAGCACTATTTATATAATTATCCGATTTGTATCCCCAAACAGAATCGCCGGTTTGAGCATCCACAGCATGAAGATATGAATCGTAGCTACCTACAAAAACATTTTTCGATTTTGTATCGCTATCCCAAGCCCATCCGGCACTTCCCGAAATCTGGCCATCGGTAATATACCTCCATTTTTCTTTTCCTGTTTCTGCATCAAGTGCAAACAAAACCCCTTCTAATGAACCTACGTATATAGTTTTATCCAAATAGAGAGGTGGGGCTTCAACAGAAGTTTCGGTGTTGAATTTCCATTTTAAAGAACCATCAAGATTTAGAGCATAAATATAACCGTCGTTGGAGCCAATAAAAACCGTTTTGTTGCAAATGATGGGAGAGGATTTGATGTTGTCTTCGGTTTGGAAGCTCCACAAAAGGTTAAACGAATCGGGGAGTTCAACGCTTGTGATTCCGGTTTGTTCGGGATTTCCACGGAATGAGACCCAACAATCTTTATCCTGCGCATAGTTTTTACTCATTATCGAAAAGAGGAAAATTATGGATAATAAAAGTTTCATATTAATTTCTTTATTGATAAAGCCCCCGTTGGGCAAAGTTCGGCACATTTCAGGGCTGTTACATTTAAAGCGTTTTCCAGCTTTTCGTTGAATGGGATATCGATTTTTACATTAAATCCCCTTCCAATAAAAGTTAGTCCGGCAAGCTCTTTTTCTGTTTTTGCAATATCCACACACAAACCACAGCGGATACATTTTTCCGGTTCATAAATAATGGTTTTGTGCGTAAAATATTTTGTTACAGAATTCCTGCCACCGTTCGGGTATTTCTGTCGGTCAATTTTATAATCGTCTGAGAAAATCCGGAGTTTGCAATTATCAACCTTACGGCAATCGCAATGCATACACCTTTTGGATTCTGCTATGGCTTCATGTTGGCTAAATTCTTCATTATGGCTGGCAGCAGGCTCCAGCCTGTTTGCCTTTATTGATTCTTTCAAATACTCGTTTACTTCTTCGGGTTTTAGTTTTCCGAATCTGGAATTAAATTTTTTTATCTGCATTTCCGGTTTATTCCCTTTTAAAAATACAGAAACGGATTTTGCTGCAGCTTTGCCCTGAGCCAGTGCCTTTACAGCCATTTTTTGCTTGCGTATAATACTGCCACAGGCAAATACGCCATGATGCCTGGTTTCGAATGTTTCGGGGTCTGCTATCAATCCTGTGTCATGATATTCCAATCCGAGGAAATGTGGAACATTAATTTCCGTTGCACCTGTTGCCAAAACAATGGCATCAAAATCTTCGGTAAGTTGGTTTTGGAAAATAGCCTGAGTAATTGTTTCGCCCAAACGAAATTCCAATCCA
>JAOZRY010000751.1 GCA_029939965.1 Bacteroidales bacterium
ATTTTTTGAGCCATTGTTGTAATAATTTTTTTTTGGTGATGCCGGGAAATTTAGTGAGTTCGGGTAATCTTACATTTATCATTTAATTTTACTTTTTAATGCCAATCCTTTTTTTGTAAGGCGATATTTTTGTTTGGAGCTTCTTGGCTTATCAGGTATAGTCATCTCGATTAACCCCTGTTCTATGCCTGTTTGCTGATAGTGTTCCCGAAAATGTTTCTCATCTCTCAGGCCAAGTATTTTCATAATTTCATCCCTTGACATATTGCCTTCTATTGCAATAATTATTTTCAATACTTCGGGGGTAACTTCGGGGGTTACTTGTTCGGTTTGTTTACGATAAACAATAGTCCTAAACATATCATCCTGAATAAACCTGGGTTCGGGCAGATTTGCATTTTTGGCAAATTTCATCATATCGGTTGTTCCGGTCCCCAACCTTTCAATGTATGCAGTGAGATACATTGGTTCGGCTAAAAGTACTCATAAAGCATTTCCCTCTCTTTCGAAAACTCATTTTGAACACTACTTATAAATATTTTTATTTTTCTCATTTCTGATTTTATTGATGTCAATATTTTGTTGAACCGGTTAAATTATTCCGGCTCGCAAAAGTTCCTTCTCCATTATATGTTTTATTTCCAACGCTTTTTTGCGTGCCTCGGCAGCAAAATCATCATGCCTCGAAGCGTAAATAATGCCTCTTGAGGAGTTAACCAACAAGCCGCACTCCTTATTCATTCCATATTTGCATACATCTTCAAGACTTCCACCCTGTGCTCCAACTCCGGGTACAAGTAAAAAATGATTGGGAATAATTGTGCGAATGCGTGTAAACATTTCAGCTTTTGTAGCTCCTGTTACATACATCATATTTTTATCCGACCCCCAGGTTTTTGAAATATCTATTACGGTTTCAAACAACTGGTTTCCGTTTTCTAATTTTTGAGTTTGAAAATCGAAGGCTCCTTCGTTTGAAGTAAGTGCCAACAGTATTACCCATTTATCTTTGATACTTAAAAACGGTTTTACCGAGTCGCTGCCCATGTACGGTGCAACGGTTATAGCATCGAAGTCGAACCCATGAGGTTGCGTCGCAAGAAATGCTTTGGTATACCTCTCCGAAGTATTCCCAATGTCGCCACGTTTGGCATCGGCTATCGTAAAAATCGAATCTTTAAATTGGTCAAGATAGCGAATGGTTTTTTTTAGACTTGCCCATCCTTCAATACCCTGACTTTCGTAAAATGCGGTATTGGGCTTGTAGGCAACGGCCACATCGTGAGTAGCATCAATAATCTGTTTGTTGAATTCAAAAACCGGGTCTTCACTATTTTGTAAATGGTGGGGGATTTTTTCAGGATCGGTGTCGAGGCCGATACATAAAAAAGACCTTTTGTTTTTTATCGATTTTATTAATGTTGATTTTTGCATAGTGATATTATTTTTTTGCCAATAATGAAAGATGCCCGGTAATCATACATTTGTGTATTTTGAAAAGGTGATTTTTTTGAAAAATCATTGTTACCAGAATAAAATAAATATTGAGGCTATCTCGAAAAAAATCACAAAATCAGAAACTCTCCTTTCGTTGCAATTCTTAAATAATGCAAAATTAATATTTAGCTATTAAAAGGATAAAAATTATCATTAGAATATTTTGTTAGTTAAAAAAAAGATTCTACTTTTGCACGCTCAAAAAAAATAGGAACAATGAGTAAGAGAACATTTCAACCATCAAGACGCAAAAGAGCAAACAAGCACGGATTCAGATCACGTATGGCATCTGCCAACGGTAGAAAAATACTTGCACGCCGCAGAGCAAGAGGCAGAAAGAGACTTACGGTTTCTGACGAAATGTAAGAAATTAAGTATCCAAAGATATTTTTTTATGTTTGACAAAGAAGATAATGATAAGTTGTCTTCTTTTTTTTATGTCCTTACTTCTCGGCATATTTCATGAACCGGTTTACCCCGTTAAATAGATTTCTAATATGTTGTTTTAATTTCACGGGGTGAACCCAGTTAAATAGATTTCTAATATGTTGTTTTAATTTCACGGGGTGAACCCCGTTAAAT
>JAOZRY010000126.1 GCA_029939965.1 Bacteroidales bacterium
CTATAGATATTTGGATTTACATCTGCAATACGCTTTAATGCCAGATAACGGTCGGAAGCATGTACTTGATAATATATATGCTGTACATTGGTAGCACCGGCATTTTGCTTTCCAACGGTAATTTGAATCGGGCTATCCTGATAATTTTTTGCAATAGTTGCTACTTCTTTCGACATGGTAGCCGAAAAAAGCAGTGTACGCCTGGTATCCGGGGTCTTCTCCAATATTTTATTTAGTTCCTCGCGAAAGCCCATGTTGAGCATTTCGTCAGCTTCATCCAGTATAACCGTATTGAGATTTGAAATATTGGCATATTTCCGATTGCTCAAATCCAGCATTCTCCCAGGGGTGGCAACAATAATATGTGCACCTCTTTTAAGAGCCTTTATTTGTGTTTCTATACTTGCTCCACCATAAACGGGAACAATTTGCAGCCCTCGGATATGCGTAGAATATGTTTGTAAATCTTTGGTGATTTGGATACAGAGTTCCCGGGTAGGTGCCAGTATCAGTGCCTGAACATAATTGTCTGTAATGTTAATCTGTTCAATAATAGGCAGACCAAATGCAGCAGTTTTTCCTGTGCCGGTTTGGGCAAGCCCTACAATGTCGTTTTCTGTTTCAAAAAAAAGCGGGATAATTTTTTCCTGGATTGGTGTGGGGTTTTTAAATCCCAGGTCTTCAACCCCTTTAAGCAACTTGGGCGACAGACCCATTGCTTCGAATGTTAGCATGTGCAATAGTATTAAATGTTGGGTGATATTGTTGTGATTGTTATTATATAATTAGCAACTGTGTAAGGATATTTGGTTAAAAAAAAGATTTGTTAAAATTATCCAATACCCCAAATTGCTGATGAAAAGGAAGTAAAATTCAATTGTGATGAATGTTTTTTTTTGTGATTACTAAAAACATTAAGTGTCCTGATTTATTAAATTCTAATTTTGGAAATCAGCAGATTCATTATTTGGTAATGCCTCCAACACTGGTGCTGAAATCTCTAAAATCGAAAATTTTAATAAGTCACTGAAAAAAAAATGCTATTTCGAAATCTTAACGTTTACTGCAGCAAGACCTTTCGGTCCTTTTTCTACTTCAAAAGTTACCAGATTGCCTTCTTTAATGTCGTCAATGCAGTTGTTGATATGAACAAAAATACCATCTTTTGTAATGGAATCTTTAATAAAACCATAGCCCTTTGAATCATTGAAGAATGAAACTGTTCCTTTCCTGTTCGGATCTTCATCTTCATTGTCGCGTTTGGGTGGAGTTATAACGATGTCTTCTACCTTAATTTCCTCTTTCAAATTCGGATCGGGAGGTGTGTCGGTAATATTACCATGTTCGTCAACGTAAGCAATCATGTCGTCTAAGCCACTCCCACCTTCATTATCTTTTCTGGCAGCTTTTTTTTCAGCCTTCTCTTTTCTTTTTTTCTCTTTCCTTTTTCGTACTTCTTTTTTGTTGTATGTTTCTTGCGATCTGCCCATAAATTTTATTGATATCTGTAATGATTGTAAATGTATTTATTTCAATATAAAAAATTGATTTAGTATCTAATCGAAAAAAATACCCGCTTCTTACTGAAAAGTTGAAACGGGCATTTTTTTTCAGTACTTGTTGTACCATTTTACAATTCCTTTTGTCATAAAAAAAACGCTTAATTCAGTGGTTCTTAATATTCTCTTCTTGGTCTTGCTTCGTTCACAACGATTGTTCTGTTGTTGTGTGTACTGGAGTTCAGGTCTTCGATTGCAGCTTTAGCTTCTGACTCATCATCCATGGTCACAAAGCCAAAACCTTTACTTCTTCCACTGTATTTGTCACTAATAATTTTAGTTGAACTTACTGCTCCGTAAGGTTCAAAAAGCTCTTCTAAGTCGTTTTCATTTACCTTGAAATCAAGGTTTCCTACATAAATGTTCATTGTTTAAATATTTAAGTTGTTTATGTTTAAAAGCAAGGTAGTTTTGCCTGTTTTGAAATATGAATGTTATGGGAATTAAATTTCTTAACCATCCTATTTTGCTTTACAGCAATACTTTCATTAAACCCTGCAATTAAAACCTGATAAAAATTGATTTAAAAAAAATGGGCATTGATGAACTAATAACCTAGAGGGCAAAAGCAAACAAAAGCACAGTTTCTCAAATCTGAAATTGCGGCAAAGGTAGTCATTTATTTATTGGGTGCTTTTTTAAATTTCTGATAACTTTATAGTTGTTATAAACTTTTATGAAATTCAAATCGAAACGACATTTGCAAACCTTATCGCCTTATATTCAGCCGTATAATAAGGCAATATGGATGAGGCAGGCACAAACTGATTTATCTGTTCAGGGTTAAATATTTAAAAAAATGGTTTTACTATCATTCTAATGATAAACAATGATTATGTGGTTCTGTTAATAAGTTTATTAATAATGATGAAATGCGAAAAGGAGACAAGGAGACAAGGAGACAATGCGATAAGGAGACAATGCGATAAGGAGGAGAACCATTGAACCATTGAATCATTTTTTGTTGCGTTGGTTAGCATTTTTATCACCCCTGGTTTTGGGTTTTTTATATTTTTTGGCCAATTCTCGTTTATACGATCCACCCTGATTGGTTTTCTTATTTTTTTCTTTCTTTTCGTGAAATGCGGATCCAGGGATATTTTTACCTCTTTTGGGTAACGAACTGTTAATTTCAACAACTTTAGGGCGTTCCTCAGGGATTAGTGTTTTTGATACTTCAACACCGTCAGGAAAATTATTTTGTGGTATCTTCAATACCATCAATTTTTCTATTGCTTCTTTCCACTCCTTTTCCTTTTCAGTAAAAAACAGTATGGTTTTGCCTTGCTGCTCTGCCCTTCCGGTTCTGCCAATACGATGCATGTAATTTTCGGGATAAGTGGGCGTATCATAATTTATAACATGGGTTATTAATTCCAAATCCAAACCCCTGGCCATCACATCAGTTGTTATCAGAATCCTGTTCATTCCTTCATCAAATTGTCTGATCGCCCGTATCCTGTAGTTTTGTGATTTATTAGAATGCACAATACCCATCTCCGATCCGAAATCTTCTTCAAGGGCTTCGAATAATCGATCGGCATTTTTTTTAGTTGAAACAAATACAAGGACTTTCCGGTATTCGTTTTTGTCTTTTAACAGCAAAGTGAGCAAATTAACTTTGGTGTAAAAATTCGGAACCGGGTAACATTGTTGTGCAATGTTGTGGAGTGGTGTCCCACTAATTGCAATAGAAATTTTGGTTGGATTCCTGAAAAAATCATCTATCAAAGCGTCCACTTCATCAGTCATAGTAGCCGAAAACATAATGTTTTGTCTTTTTTCGGGTAAAAACTCAAGAATGTTTGTCAACTGAAATCGAAAGCCAAGATCAAGCATTACATCAACCTCATCGATTACTAATTTTTTGATGGATTTAAGTTGTAATACCCGGGTTAAAGCTAGGTCATAAAGCCGACCCGGTGTAGCAACAATAATATCCGATCCTTTTGATACCGACTGTTTTTGGGTATTAATATTTGTTCCGCCATACACACCTATTATGCGAACCGTCATATACTTTGCCAGGCTTTTAAATTGTTCAACCACCTGCAAAACCAGCTCACGTGTGGGGACTAAAACTAAAACTCTGGGGTTATCCTGATTAGAGAACTTTAATTCGCGCAAAATGGGAATCATGTAAGCGAAAGATTTACCAGTACCGGTTTGGGCAATTCCAACAACATCGCTGCCAGAAAGAACTACCGGTGTGGCTTTCTCCTGAATAGGTGTAGGTGTGTCGAACCCCAAATCATCAATTGCATTGTGCAATTGTTTGGTCAGGTTCATATCTTTGAATTGAAGCATAAGAAAAATGTTTTAATCTGGCCGGTTTCTCTGGTTTTGGTAAATTGTGTTCTGTGATTAGTTTTTTAATTTGGAAAACTAACCAACATGTTGTTTAAATATTTTGTTGTCAATTTCCCGCTTTGCGGTTTTCAATAATAAATCATAAATTGAATTAGAGTCTAACTGTTTACTATACTGGTATTATCAGGCTTTGTAGCTTGTGGTTAAACCAATTTTATTCCCTCCGGTAGTATTTCTATTTTTCTTAGTTTGTACAGCGATCCTAAAGCTCTTTTAAAGGCCTTTTTGCTCATCCCGAATTGTAGGTATATTTCGTCTGGCATGCTTTTATCTGTAATAGAAAGAAATCCTTTATGTTTAGCTAATTCGCGGTAAACTATTTCACTGTTAGCATCAATAAAATTTTCGTAACCAATGGGTTGAAGTGAAATGTCAATTTTGTTATCATCACGAATTTTTTTTACAAACCCCTTCATTTTATCCCCGATGTTGAGAGGTTTAAATATTTCATTTTCAAAAATTAGCCCGGTATGCATATTGTTTACCACAACTGAAAATCCCATATCAGTCTGTTTCCAGATGAGCACATCTACTTCATCATTTTCTTTAACAGTTATCGACTCATTATGTACAAATTTTTCAACTTTGTTGCTGCCATAAAGCCGGTCAGTTTTAGTGTCGATATCCAAGTAAATGATGTACCATCTATCCGTCTCCATTTTCTCTTTTTGCTCTCTAAAAGGAACCATAAGATCTTTATCGACACCCCAATCCAAAAATGCACCAATGCCTTCAGCCACAGCTTTTACCTGCAAAAAGGCAAACTCATATAGGTGTATTTTTGGGATTAGATTGGTGGCTACTTTTCGTCCCTCATTGTTATGGTGGATAAATACCTTAATCTCATCCGTTGCACTAATATTTTCAGGACAATATTTGGTGGGGAGTAATACTTCGTCAGTGGCCTCATCTCCGAGGTATAATCCAACATTAGTGTCGCGCAAAATTCTTAGAGTGTTATATTTCCCAAGCTCAATCATTATAATTATTCTTTTGGTTTCTGTGATTTGTGTTCACGATGTTTAATCATTATACCTTGCAAAAATTTACGCAAAATCTGATCTTTACAAGTACGGTATTGGCTCTGTTCCGGATTGCGGAAAAAAGCACTAAGCTCGTGTTTGCTTATTGTTATATCAGCCAAATCCAGCATTTCGAGGATTTCATGATCTCTTAAATTCAGAGCTATTTTTAATTTTCTAAAAACAATATTATTGTTCAGCTTTTTTTCGGGCACAGGCTGTACTCCATCTCTTTTGCCGCGTTTTTCGTTAATTAATCCGTTAAGAAATGTAGCCAGTTGCTTATCATAAAGTGAACTAAAATCAGGCGAATCATCTTTTTTGAGCCAATTGCTTATTTCGGCACGTGTAGTAATATGACCGGCTTGGGCAAATATCGAAATCATTTTCGAATCGTTGAAGTCGAAAGCATACCGGATGCGGCGTAATATGTCGTTATTATCCATGTTTTTAAGTTTTTAACAAAGATGTGAATCCCTTGAATATGTAACTTGGTGCAACAAAAATTGATATTATTCTTTGAACAAGCCCTTCGGTAAAGTGCGGATTCGCTTTATCAATTATAATTTTTACTGATACATCTTTTCCCTTAATGCTTTTATTTTTTCATTTTCAATGTATTCATCGTATTGCATCATTTTATCAATTGTACCATTGGGTGTTAGTTCGATAATTCTGTTGCACACCGTTTGGATAAATTCATGGTCGTGTGATGACATAAAAACATTGCCCGGATATTTGATTAGGTTATTGTTGAAAGCCTGAATTGATTCAAGGTCAAGGTGATTTGTGGGTGTGTTAAGCACCAGGGCATTTGCATTTAGAAGCATCATCTTCGAAATCATACAACGCATTTTTTCACCTCCTGATAAAACTTCTACGCGTTTGTACATTTCATCGCCGGCAAATAGCATTTTACCCAAATAGCCTCGAATATAGAGTTCAGTAGTATCATCGGTAAACTGGCATAGCCAATCGAAGAGGCTTAGTTCACTTCTAAAATATGTAGAGTTATCGAGCGGTAAATATGCTGACGTAATTGTTTGTCCCCATTGGTAAGTTCCTGTATCCGGTTTTTGGTTTCCATTAATTATTTCAAAAAATGCTGTCGTAGCGCGGGAGTCTTTAGAGAGAAAAATAATTTTTTCACCTTTATTTGCACTAAAATCTACATTCTTAAAAAGTACTTTCCCATCGATGCTGGCACTCAAATATGAAACATCAAGAATTTTGTCGCCAGCCTCACGTTCGGGTGTAAATATTATGCCCGGGTATTTTCGTGTGGAAGGCTTGATGTCTTCAATATTGAGTTTTTCGATCATTTTTTTGCGGCTGGTAGTCTGCTTCGATTTGGAAACATTAGCACTAAAGCGCGAAATAAATTCCTGAAGCTCTTTGCGTTTCTCTTCGGCTTTTTTATTTTGTCTTTGTAACTGTCGAAGTGCCAATTGGCTGCTTTGATACCAAAAGCTATAATTGCCTGCAAAGATTTGAATTTTGCCAAAATCGATATCAACCGTGTGAGTGCTGATGGCATCAAGGAAATGCCTGTCGTGCGAAACCACTAAAACCGTATTTTCATAATTCGATAAGTATTTTTCGAGCCACATTACTGTTTCCATATCCAGGTCGTTTGTTGGCTCATCCAAAAGTAAATTGTCAGGTTTACCAAAAAGTGCCTGAGCAAGCAGAACTCGTACTTTTTGCTTTCCACTCATGTCTTTCATCATGGTGTAATGAAAGTTTTCTTTTATTCCCAGATCGCTCAACAGGGAGGCGGCATCACTCTCAGCATTCCAACCATCCATATCAGCAAATTTTTCCTCCAGCCCCGCAACTTTTACACCGTCTTCTTCCGAGAAATCGGGTTTGGAGTATAGAGCATCTTTTTCCTGTATAATATTCCAAAGTTGAGTATGGCCTTTTAATACGGTGTTGAGTACTGTAAATTCATCAAAAGCAAAATGATCCTGACTCAAAACAGAAAGTCGTTCGCCGTGTCCTAAAGTTATATTGCCATTAGTGAAATCAATTTCACCCGAAATGGCTTTCAAAAATGTTGATTTTCCTGCACCATTGGCACCTATCACACCATAACAGTTACCAGCTATAAATTTCATGTTTACATCCTGAAACAGCACACGGCTGCCAAACTGTATCCTTAAATCGGCAATATTTATCATTCAAATAAAAAGGTTTTGTTATAAATAATTCTAAAAAAGCGTGCGAAAGTAAACTTAAATATGTGATAATACCCGAAAGGCTTCAATACAAAGTTTTACCGTAATGAGTTGATTATTCGATAATAGATCAGGCTTTCGTTTGTTTATGGCGGAATAACAGATATGACAATAATGTTAAAGCAAGCATATTAAATCGTTGTTTTGGAAACTGCCATTGTCCGAAAATAAAATGACCTAATTGATTTAATGTTTAATTGCACAATAAAATGACTAAATCCAAAAACTTACTATTGAAGATGTACTTCATTTAAAAACAGGGTTGGCTTATCTGGAAAATAATAATTTAGTGGTTTGTGGAGACTTCCTGTCAAACCCGGAGTTTAAGAAATTCAACATTATTGAAATTCCTGAACAGGAAAGCTATGCTGCAAATTGTGTTTGGATTAATGATAAAGTATTGATTCCAAAAGGATATCCCAAATCACGGCAAAAAATTGAAGAAACAGGATATGTGGTAATTGAAGTTGATGTGTCTGAATTTCGGAAACTT
>JAOZRY010000752.1 GCA_029939965.1 Bacteroidales bacterium
AAACCGGATTTGCAGTAAATTCTACAAATCCGGTTTATTATTTATCTCAATTGAAAGTGAATGTTAATATTTTACTACCCTTTCAATTTTGTTAATTCCCTGACCCTCGATATGAATCACATACATCCCTTTAAGCAATTCTGAAACGTTGATAGTAGTGTTTTCAGCGGACAAGTGGCCAGAAATAATTTCCTGCCCATGCATATTAAGTATCTTAAAACTAACATCCTGATAGCTGCTCATTTGAATAATCAAGCTTTCGCTAACAGGATTTGGATAAATATGGATAGTTTCAGACAGATTAATATTTGATACTACATTACTAACATTTATGGCTTTCATTACCGAAATTCCATGTAAAGCAAATGTACCGTTAGAATGTGTGTATGAACGATCAAAATCAACATCCAATTCAGTGTATGAATCGGTTCGAGCATTATATTTCACAAAAGTAATCTGGTCGCCTTCTTCGAAGCCCTCTTTTTGCATAGTTGTAGGATCATCACCAAAAAGATTGATACTTATGGTTTTACCCGTCCACACAGTATAACCAAAATAATTCCCAAAAGCATCCGATGCAGCAATCACATCACCGGGATCAAACTCTCCAAAATACTCAAGCTGTGATGGAATGGCAATTGTATGCGTAACCGGGGTCTTATCAAGATTAAGCCACTGATCTGGAATCTGATATCCTTCAAAGATATTCCCATTATTTTGCATATAGCCCATTTTAGAAGTCGGACAATCCGGGTATAAAACTGTTTCGGGAACATCCATCAGTACAAAATATGATAAACCTGGATCAAGGGTTTCAAGATTATTTATACCCATATCCGGCCAGAACATTTTCCATCCTGCAACTTCTTTAACAAGAGTAACACCGGATTGTGCAAATAGTTCTTCAACATCTACCGGGCATTGACTAATAACCGGAATCAGATTCCATCCCGCTACAAGATCAATGGATTTATCATCGATCATCGATCCTGAAATTGTTATCTCAACGGTTTCGGTAACTTTAATTGTATAACCATCTTTCACATCCCAATTTCCAATAGTGTTGAAGTTTTCAGCAGGCCACCAGGAATCTTCCAGTGATTGCAAAATTATGATCTCATCAACAATTGATTCGAACATAACCTCAACGTTAGATTCCGCAGGAGCAATAAAACCTGAAATACCGGACCAGCCTTGTGGTATGGTTATGTGTTGACATTCCATAATACTCAAAACCATTTGATCTTGTATCACATCTGTGCATGGACTAATTGGATTGGCAGACAGAGTTAGAACAACTGTACCATTTTCAATATCAACAAGTCCGGGTGTATATACCGGATTTACTATATATGGACTGGAAAATTGTCCATCTCCGGTCGAAGTCCAAAATAATGATAAATAATTTTGTGCAACAGCACTTAATTGATAAACCTCATCATTACAAATAAGGTCATCATTACCAGCATCAACTTCCTGCTTTTTAACAAAACAAAGTGCAACCATATCTTCTGCCATCAAACTACAAGGAGCAATAGGCTGAACGTCAACCAACAAAACGATACACCCTGTTTCATAATCTAATTCATCAGGAAAATACGTTGGATTAATAGTATATGGATCATCAAAGATTCCATTCCCATTTGGCGTTGACCAAAGGATTTCATTAAAGTTTTCAGCAGTGGCATCGCCGAGATAGAAACCTTCGCCTTCGCAGATAATAGAATTTTCGCCTGCATAAACCGTTGGTGAGAAAACAATATCCAGCATCAAACAATCTGATGCTACCGAAACACAAGGACTTATTGGCTCAACTAAAGCACAAAGCTCAACAGTACCTGATTCGATATCCTGAATACCTGGTGTATAAAGAGGATTAACAATGGATATATCATCAAATACGCCATCACCTCCAGACCAAATAATATTACTAAAGCTGTTGGCAAATGCATCATCGATAAAATAAGCCCCGTCCTCACAAACAAAAGCATCATTGCCGGCAAAAATCTCCGGACTAATAATAATTGTGAGGGTAAGGCAATCTTCGGCAGTTATTGCACACGGTGTTAATGGTGC